>NZ_RZQY01000400.1:0-5468 GCF_003998575.1 Mesorhizobium sp. M7A.F.Ca.CA.001.10.2.1
CCTCCGGAGGGAAAGGAAAGGAGCGTTGCTGGACGAGCGTTAACGGCAAAAGCTTGGCGCCTTTCCTCTACCCCGTCGATCGGGGGAGAGGTGGCTCGGCGAAGCCGAGACGGAGTGGGGGTCGACCTGCGCCGCATAAGACAATGCATGCTCCAAGCTGCCATGCACCCTATCGCCAAAGACCAGTTGTTTGGAAATGTGTGCATGCCGTAGCTTGCGGGGGAGATCGCTAGCTTGCCCGCCTACATCGCAACGCCGAACGCAAAAAGGGCGGCCGAAGCCGCCCTTTTGGGAATTGGGTCCCTCCATCAAAGGAAAATGATCACCCTGCCGTGCCTGTGGTGATGGTTGTTGTGGTGGTTATAGTGCTTCCACCAGAACTTCTTGAAGTGCTTCTTGTGATGTTTGTGGTTGTGGTTGTGATGATGGCCGTGCATGCCGTGGGCTGACGACGTGCCGACAGTGCCGGCGAGCGCGCCGGTGGCGACGAAGATGGCGACGAGGCCTGAGGTAAGAGTGCGCTTGAACATGATGATCTCCTGGATCTTTTGATCGAGGCGACCCATTCGCCTCTAACCATCAGTCGGCGCGGCGCGGCAAAAGGTTCGATAGGTCGAAGAGATTTTTTGTGGGGCCTTTGGCCCGAGCGAATAGTGAATAGCGAATAGCGAGTAGGAAAAGGCAGGAACGCCACTTACCAATCGCTACGTTGCCGTTCCCTATTCGCTATTCGCTACTCACTATTCGCTCTCTCTCACCCCATCCCCGTGACATGGCGCAGCCAGAACGCCAGCGCGATGAAGCCGATGATGGTGGTGACGCCGGTCCAGTCGACATTGGCCTTCTTCACATCGCTGATGATTTTCACCAGCAGCATCCAGGCCACGAAGATGATCGGGAGAATGATGACTAATCTGATCATGCCACACCCCTGCTCGAAGCGATTGCACCCTTCCCTAGATGTAGGAAGCAATCCGGCGGTTTTCAGGATGCCCTCGTCGACGGGCCATGTGGCATGCCGGGGAAAAACGGAGTTTTGTCTTTACTGGCGCAACAAATATGCTAACCGGAGCGCCGTGCCCTTGTAGCTCAGCTGGTAGAGCAGCGGTTTTGTAAACCGAAGGTCGGCGGTTCGATTCCGTCCGGGGGCACCAGTTTCCACCCGACAATCCCCAGAAATCAAGGAACTCAAGGGTTTCAACGTCCCCCGAGGTACACCAAAAGGTACACCGAGGGGTACACCGAGGATGAAAATGGCACTGGAACATGTCCAGCCGCGCGGCAATAGGAAGGTCTATCGAAGGAAGGTGCCCAAGGCACTTCAAGGCATTCTGGGCAAGACAGAGATGGTGCTTCGCCTCGGCAAAACCGACGCCGAGGTGCGCAAGCAGTATGACGCCACCCACGCCGAGGCGGAGCAAATCTTCGCCAAAGCATGGGACGAGTTGCACGGAGTGAAGGCGCCCAAAGCGAAGCTCACAGCGCGCGAACTGTTCGACCAAGCAACCAAGCGACTTCGGGACCTCGGCTTCAACCCGTATCGCGCTGGCAGCGGCGATCCTGATGATCCTGAGGAACGATCGGAATGGATTGCTCGCGATGTCGTCGCTGAGCAGATCGCTAAAGGCTATCCGAGGGACGAAGAGACCGACCACCCCGTTGGCGTCTCTGACGAGGACCGGGCACTGCTGACGCTACTGACCTCCTCAAATAAGCCGGTCGGTCCCTCGCCCACCCTAGAGGACGCCAAGCGGGTCTATCTGAACGACCGTTTCACTAAGACCAATCCTTCCGAGAAATCGAAGAAGCGGGACCAGCAACAAGCCGACCGTGTGGTCGGGCACGTGAAGTCGGCTCTCGGCTTTGACCCGGTGCTGGCGGACATGAAGCGTGCCGACGCCAGAACCGTCGCCAACGCCATGTTGAAGGAAATCCCGACTGCTGCGACTGTGGACCGATACCTCAATGTCGTGCGCGCAATCGTTGCCCATGGCATTCGCGAGTTCGACCTAACCGGCACAAAGAACCAATTTGAAAAGCTTGATGTTGCCGACAGCAGTAGGGAGCCGGACAAGCGAAAGAGGCTTCCCTTCACCCCGGAGCAATTGGCCGCGACGCGGGAGCGGGTGCTTGACCGCGCCGCCAGCGATCTCCAACAAATTTGGAGGCTCCTAGAGGGCACCGGCTGCCGTCTATCCGAGATTACCGGGCTTCGGGTCAGCGACGTTATGCTGGAGGCCAAATATCCACACATTGACGTCGAGTGGCACGACGAGCGCCGCGTCAAAACCGAAGTGTCTCGTCGGAAGGTCCCGCTCATTGGCGACGCCCTTCAGGCAGCACATGAAGCCGTCGAGGCGGCAGGCGAAAGCAAGATGCTGTTTGCCCGTTACGGTCATGAAGGCGGTGGCGACAAAGCCTCGGCCGCGCTTGGTAAGCACGTTAGAGCCGCAGTGACCGACAAGAAGGTAACCACCCACTCATTGCGGCACCGAATGGAGGACTTGCTGGTGATCGCTTGGGTCCCCGAGAAGCTCAAGCGCTCGATCATGGGCCACTCAGGGGGTGGTGCGGGAGACAACTACGGCGGCGAAGAAGCGCGGCTGAAGGTGGCGACTGAGGCAATGCTGAAAGCACTTGGAGAAGAACACATCGAGAGGCCTTCCGAACTGTCTGAAATGACGTAGAACTGCCGAGCAAATGACATGAAGGAGGTTTCTTGACCCCAGCATCCGCTCCAGTGCCTATACGGACGCTAGATCGCTGGCGGCATCTGCTCAAACCGCTTCCAATCACAATCGACTGTCCGACGATGAAGATGATCGGCGGTGACTTTGAACCTCCGGTCTTTGCCGGCTCAGGTCGCATTGTAATTAAGAGCTTCACCGAAATTGAGTATCGGATGTATGCCACACCATCAGACAGTGCGGATGCGTTCAAGCGGCTCGCTAAGCAGCAGAAAGATCCCTACGATACCTCCAACACCTTTCGCCTCTTTGCCACGGACATACAGGGAACTGAGTGGGCAGCAGGCTGGACAAATCCGCAGCTAGGAGAGACGAAGACGGGCATTTGGGAGTTGTGGGGCGAGTTGGACTCGCTTCTCACTAGCGCGTCCGGGCGATGGGTTTCCCAACTATCGAGCGTGGAGTTGGTCTTTCAGCCTGAGGTGCGGGTGCCTGTAGAGAAGGCGATGGTTACGGTCACCACGCTTGATGACGTCGAGGTCGAATATAGTCGCCGGCTCGCCAAGCAAACAGTACAGGTTCTCGGTTCCGAAATTGAGTTCTTCCGTACGAAGGACGGAAGCGCTCTCTGGGTTACGGCTACGTCGTCCAAGGCGCTGCCGCACCCATGTACCGAGAATTGGCTGAGCGAGCCGTTGCGAATCTTGCTGGGTCAGTTAATTTTTCCTCGCCTCGTGGCGCGGAACTTTGGAGATGGCAGAGCACAGGTCTGGCTGCGACCGTCTCCAAGGCGTTTTATAGACTCGGGCATTGCCTCATTGGTGGATGGAAATCCCTTCGAATCAAAGCCGGACTTCTGGACCCTCTACGGGAAATTGCTCGAACATGTTGCGAATACGCGTGACGAAGGGGGGCATCTAAATTCCGAGCCGCATCTGATCACACGCCTTTACGAAGAGATCATACAAGCGACACAAGGATCGCGCTGGGTGCTTTGCCTTACTTTGGCGAGCGTCGCAGAGGGTCTTGCAAAGCTGTTGATGGGGCCAACTCCACTGAAGGCCGACTTCGTCGAGAAGGACTTGAGCGCGCTTCGGGATCACACTCAGACCTGGGACGGCGACGCGAGGCTGAAGAGGCGCATTCTTGACGAATTAACTAGAGCTGAAACAAAGACCGTGTCCAGTTTCCTAGGGGACCTTCGGCAGGGGGGCGCCGTCACAGCCGCGAATGTCAGCGCTTGGAGGAAGCTGCGAAATTCCGTGATGCATGGCAACTTGGTCTCGCCATATTCGACGAGAGAAGAAGATCAGCGCATCCTAGATTTGGCTGATCTCGTCCACCGATTGACGCGAGTAATTGTCGGCATCGACGCTAGGCAGCAACCGATCCTTGGCTCTGGATTAGTCAGCGAAGGCCACGCCTAAGGAACCAGCCATGTGCAACCTCTACAACCTCACCACGTCGCAAGAGGCCATCCGCCAATGGACCGGCACCTTGCGGGACATCTTGGGCAACCTTGAGCCGTCAATTGACATCTACCCCAACCGGCCCCCCGGTCCTGTAGTTCGCAATGCGTCGGACGGGCAACGCGAGCTTGCCAATCTGCTGTGGGGGATGCCGACGCCCGTAGAACATGTGAAAGGCAACGCCGATTACGGCACTACCAACGTGCGCAAGACCCACCTTGCCTACTGGCGGCAATACCTCGGCGTAGAGCATCGCTGTGTGGTTCCAGTGACGAGCTTTGCCGAGCCGAGCCCAGAGAAGAATGACAAGGACCCCCAGACTGGCGTTCAGCGGAACTATTGGATTGCCTTGAATGAAGACCGCCCGCTGTTCTTCTTTGCAGGGGTTTGGACGCATTGGCATGGGGTGCGCAAGGTGAAGGACGGTCCCGGCGACCATGAGGTCTATGGGTTCCTCACAACCGAGCCTAACGCCCTCATCAAGCCGATCCATGCGAAGGCCATGCCGGTGATCCTGACGACGAAAGAGGAAACCGAGACGTGGCTACGAGCCCCATGGTCGGAAGCAAGGGGCTTGCAACGCACCGCGCCTGACGATGCCCTTGTGATCGTCGACAAACCGGCCACGCAGATCAAGTTTCCGCTGGGCAAGAAAGATGGCCGACTGCCGTTGCTGTGAAGCTACCGAAGGGGACGACTTCGGCAACGGACATTTGTTTACCAAAGGCTAACGGACAGGCTGGACTACGAACTCCGGCATCAATCGCGGCACCAAATGCATGCAGTGTCCAATGCAGGCGCTAAAGCGTATGTCGAGGTCCTATCGCGGTTGAATTGTGGGAAGAACCCGGCGAAGGGCTTGCGTAAGTCCGGGAACCAAATTGTTGCGCAAGACGCGAGTTATCCACATTTCGAACTCGCTCATTGTCGTGTTCTTGAGATGTCTGGCCACGAGAGCCATCAGTCCCTTGTTGTCGTAGTGCTTGGCCAATTCGGCCATGTCCTGGTTTGCCACAGCGGCATCGATACGGGCCGTCGCTTCGGCTCCAATTGCGGCAATGTCCAGTGCTGCCGTCTTTGTGGCAAATTCGGCTGCGATTTCTGCAACCGTAGTTGCGCCGCTGAGATCAATCATCTTCAGGGTGCGGTCAATTCGTCGCCGGCAGTATCGCGCGATAGTGCCCGCAGCCGATGCTGGAGTGACGTCAGCGAAGACGGCTTGTCTCAGCGCGTCGAGCCGACTATCGAGATCTCCCCCGTTATAGCCCTCATGCTCCGCAATTCTGCGCCCCACTTCAGGAAGCAGGAAGAC
>NZ_RZQY01000401.1:0-5468 GCF_003998575.1 Mesorhizobium sp. M7A.F.Ca.CA.001.10.2.1
GGCAGCGGCCGTGCAGCCCTGCTCGGCTCCTCCGAAGGCGCGCCGATGGCGATGCTGTTCGCCGCCACCTATCCGGAGCGGACGCGGGCGCTGGCGCTCTATGGCGGCTATGCGCATTTCCACAAATGGGTGATGTCGCCCGAACGCCTCGACGCTTTCATCGAGATGGCGGAGACAGCCTGGGGCACCGGCGCCACTCTGCCCCATTTCGCGCCGAGCCGGGTCGACGACGCGCATTTCGCCCAGTGGTGGGCACGTTTCGAACGATTGTCGGCGAGCCCGACGGCGGCGGCGGCGCTGGCGCGCATGAACGCCGACGTCGACATCCGCCACATCCTGAACGTGATCAGCGCGCCGACGCTTGTGATTCATCGCCGCAACGATGCGCGGGTCGACCCCGATGCCAGCCGCTTCCTTGCACAGAAGATTCCCGGCGCCCGGCTGGTCGAGATTGCCGGACGCGACCATCCGATCTGGACCGGCGATGTCGACGGGGTGGCCGACTTGATCGAGGAATTCCTGACCGGCGAGCGCGCCGTAGGCGAAGTGGACCGCGTGCTGGCGGCACTTCTGGTGACACGCATCTACGATACGGCGCGGCTCGGCGACCGCATGTGGAGCGAACGCAGCCAACGCTTCCAGGAAACCTGGCGGCTGCTGGTCGGACGCCATGGTGGGCGCTCTGTGGGCCTGCATGGCGAGTTGATGATTTCGCGCTTCGACGGCCCGGCACGCGCCATACGCTGCGCGGCAGCCCTGCGCGAGGCGGCGCAGGAAATCGGCGTGGCAAGCGCGCAAGGGGCGCATGTCGGCGAGATCGAAATGCGCGGTCCGCCCGTCGGGATGACGGCGCGGGTGGCGATGCAACTGGCCGCCCATGCCGGCCGCGGCGACATTATCGCGTCGCGTCTGATCGCCGATCTGGCGGCTGGGTCGGGCCTGCATTTCACCGACGCCGGGCGCATCAGCGTCGACGAGTTGGAGGAGCCGCTGGCGCTGGTCCATGCGACGTCCGAACAGCATCTGGAACCCGCCTGCCGGCCCAAACCCAGGGTTGCCGAGCCGGCCGCATTGACGGCGCGCGAAAGCGAGGTGGTGAGCCTCGTCGCCGACGGCAAGAGCAATGCCGCGATCGCCGCCGAATTGAGGCTGAGCGAACACACGGTCAAGCGCCATGTCGCCAACATACTGCTCAAGCTGGACCTGCCGTCGCGGCGCAGATCCCATGCCAGTATTGCATCTATTTCCACACCGAGGCGGCCAAGCTCAACGGCGCCAGCGACGAGGAGATCAAGGAGGCGGTCGCGATGTCCGCGATCGTGCGCCACTGGTCGACGATGCTCAACGGCAGTCAGGTCGATCTGACGACCTTCAAGAAGCAGGCCGACGACGTGTTCGCGGCCGTCAAGGCGAAGTCGCAGTGAGGAAATCCCTGCCCGGCGACGAGCGCCGGGCAGCCCTTCGACCATCAACCGCCCGGTCGCAAGACGGGCCAATGGAGGATGACATGCTGACCAAGACCCAAACAGTGGATGGCGCATCGATCAAGAAGGCCATCGAAACCCGTGACGGCAAGATGCTGTCGAGCTTCTATGCCGACGACGCGCTGGTGCGGGTGATCGACCGCAACAACCCGCCGAGCAAGCCGCGCGAGATCCGCGGACGCGCGGCGATCACCACATTCTGGGACGACATCTGCAGCCGGGCGATGACCCACAAGGTCGACACCACCATCGCCGACGGCGACAGCCTCGCCTTCACCCAGGCCTGCGCCTATCCGGACGGCACCAAGGTGTTCTGCGCGGCGATGCTGGAGCTGAAAGACGGGCGGATCGCAAGGCAGACCGTCGTGCAGGCCTGGGACGAGTAGACCAACAGCCTGTGGATCAACCGCGGCCTGGGCCGCAAACCTGGAGGAGAAGACGATGTTCAGCGCCAGATGGCAGATCGACGCCAAGTTCGGGCACAAGCAGACCGTGCTCGACCTGTTGAAGAAATGGGAACGCGAGATCGGCTCGCAGGTCGGCATCGACGAGCTGGAATTCCAGATCATGACCGGTTCGATCGGCGCGCGGGAGGCGACGGTCGAGTCCCATCACCAGGTCGAAAGCCTGGCCCAACTGGAGGCGTTCTTCGCCAAGATCGGCAAGATCGACGCGCATGCCAAATGGGGCAAGGAGATCGAGCCCTATGTCGTGTCGGGCACCAGCCTGTGGAATATTTATCGCATTGTGGAGTAGTGACTCTTCTCCCCGTTTCACGGGGAGAAGATGCCGGCAGGCAGATGACGGGCGGAGCCCGCTTTGCCAGGGACGCGCTGCCCCTCATCCGGCCCTTCGGGCCACCTTCTCCCCGTAAAGCGGGGAGAAGGGAAGGCGCTAGCTGTGAGCCACCATCACATGGCGCACGGCGGTGTAGTCTTCCAGCGCGTAGAGCGACATGTCCTTGCCGTAGCCGGACTGTTTCAGCCCGCCATGCGGCATCTCGTTGGTCAGCATGAAATGCGTGTTGATCCAGGTGCAGCCATATTGCAGGCGGGCGGCCGTCGCCATGGCGCGCGAGACATCCTTGGTCCATACCGATGACGCCAGGCCGTAGTCGCTGTCATTGGCCCAGTTCACCGCGTCGTCGACTTCCGAAAAACGAGTAACCGAGACGACCGGGCCGAACACTTCGCGGCGGACAATCTCATCTTCCTGCAGCGCGCCGGCGACGACGGTCGGCTGGTAGTAGAAGCCAGAACCCTCGCCCGGCTTGCCGCCGGTGGTGATCTCGATGTGCTTCAGTTCCGAGGCGCGCTCGACGAAACTCGACACGCGGTCGCGCTGGCGGCGGGAGATGAGCGGGCCGATCTCGTTTTCAGTGTCGTCGGGACGGTTGTATTTGATGGTCGAGACGGCCGAGGAGAGATCGGCGACGAGTTTGTCGTAGATCTTCTTGCCGGCGTAGATGCGGCAGGCGGCGGTGCAGTCCTGGCCGGCATTGTAATAGCCGAAGGCACGCAGACCGCTGACCACGGCGCCAAGATCGGCGTCGTCAAAGACGATGACCGGTGCCTTGCCGCCGAGCTCGAGATGCGTGCGCTTGACCGACTTGGCGGCCGCCTGCAGCACTTTCTTGCCGGTGGCGACGTCGCCGGTGATCGAGATCATGTTGACCTTGGGATGATTGATCAGCGTGTTGCCGACGCTGTCGCCGCGGCCGAGGACGACATTGACCACGCCTTCCGGCAGGATTTCCGCAAGTATCTTGGCAAGCTTCAGCGCCGTCAGCGGAGTCTGCTCCGACGGCTTGAAAACGACCGTGTTGCCGCCGGCGATCGCCGGCGCCAGCTTCCAGGCCATCATCATCAGCGGGTAGTTCCACGGCGCGATGGAGGCGACGATGCCGATCGGGTCGCGCCTGACCATCGAAGTATGGCCGGGAATGTATTCGCCGGCCACGACGCCCGGCATCGAACGGACGGCGCCGGCGAAGAAGCGGTAGCAGTCGACGATCGCCGGGATTTCGTCATTGAGCACAGCGTTGATCGGCTTGCCGCAATTGAGCGCCTCGAGCGTGGCGAACTCCTTCGCGTCGGCTTCGATGCGGTCGGCGATCTTCAGCAAATAGCCGGAGCGTTGCGCCGGCGTGGTGCGCGACCACAAGACGAACGCCTGTTCGGCGGCGGTGACCGCCGCCTCGATCTGCGCCTGGCTGGCCTCGGGCAGGTTGAGGATGGTCGCCCCGGTCTTTGGATTGAGGATCGGCTCCTCGGTCTCGGTGCCCTTCTCGAATTTCGAGCCGATCAGCATCTGGGTGTCCATTGGATTCTCCCTTAACAGGAGCGAGTAGCGAGTAGCTGAAAGCGAGCAGGGTTGACCGTCGATGATCCCTACTCGCTGTTCGCTACTCCCTATTCGCTGTTTTTCATTTCCCACTTCCGGCGATCTGGTCGCCGTCACGGGTGAGGTAATAGGCGGCAAGGATCGGCAGCAGCGTCACCAGCACCACGACCATGGCGACGACATTGGTGACCGGGCGCTGGCGCGGGCGGATCAGCTCTTCCAGCATCCAGATCGGCAGCGTCTGCTGCTGTCCGGCGGTGAAGGTGGTGACGATGACCTCGTCGAAGGACAGCGCGAAGGCCAGCATGCCGCCGGCAAGCAGTGCCGTGGCGATGTTGGGCAGCACGACATGGCGAAAAGTCTGAAAACCGTCGGCGCCGAGATCCATCGACGCCTCGATCATCGATCCGGAGGTGCGGCGAAAGCGGGCGACGGCATTGTTGTAGACGACGACGACGCAGAAGGTGGCGTGGCCGAGCACGATCGTCCAGAACGAGAACGGGATATCGGCGAGCGAAAAGGCCGAGCGCAGCGCGATGCCGGTGATGATGCCGGGCAGGGCGATCGGCAGGATGACCAGCAGCGAGATGGTTTCGCGGCCGAAGAATTTTGTCCGCGACACCGCCGCCGAACAGAGCGTTCCGAGGACCAAAGCAATCGCAGTCGAGATCGAGGCAACCCTGACCGATAGCGACAGCGCCTGCCAGACATCCGGCCGGTTCCAGGTCACGGCGAACCATTGCGTCGTCAGCCCTGGCGGCGGCCAGACGAAGCTCTTCTCCTCGGTGGTGAAGGCGTAGACGAAGATCAGCAGGATCGGCAGATGCAGGAACAGCAGGCCGCAGGCGGCGGCTATCTTCAGGCCGAGCGGAGCCGACTGGGAACCATCAGAGCGCATCGAAGGCCCCCATGCGCTTGGCGCCCCAGAGGTAGAAGCCCATGATGACGATCGGCACCACGGTGAAGGCGGCGGCGAGCGGGATGTTGCCGGCGGTGCCTTGCTGCGAATAGACGGCTTGGCCGATGAACAGCCGCGAGGTGCCGATGATCTGCGGGATGATATAGTCGCCGAGCGTCAGCGAGAAGGTGAAGATCGAACCGGCGACAATGCCCGGCAGGGCCAGCGGGAACAGCACGTTGCGGAAGGTCTGTCCCGGCGAAGCCCCCAAATCGGACGAGGCCTCGACAAGATTGCCGGGCACGCGCTCGAGCGCCGCCTGTACCGGCAGGATCATGAACGGCAGCCAGACATAGACGAAGACGATGAAGGTGCCGGTGAACGATACCGACAGCGAATTGCCGCCGACAATCGGCAGCGACAGCCATGCGTCGAGAACCCACAACAAATGCAGCTTGGCGAGCAGCCAGGTGAGGATGCCCTCCTTGGCCAGGATCAGCTTCCAGGCGTAGATCTTGACCAGATAGCTCGACCACAGCGGCAGCATGATGCCGAGATAGAACAGCGCCTTCCAGCGACCGCGCGCATAGCGCGCCGCGTAATAGGCGATGGGGAAAGCGATGACGGCCGAGGCCAGCGTGACCAGGGCCGCCATCGTCACCGTGCGCAGGATGATGTCGAGATTGGCGGCCTGGAACAGGTCGCCATAAGTCTTCAGCGTGAACTCACGGGTGATGAGTCCG
>NZ_RZQY01000402.1:0-5433 GCF_003998575.1 Mesorhizobium sp. M7A.F.Ca.CA.001.10.2.1
CGGCGACCGCCGCTTTTGCCGGATCGACACCGATGGCACCAGCCGCGCCCGCGGTGATGGCCGCCAATGCCTGGCAGGCGCCGCCACCAGCAAATGCGAGCAAGCCGGTCAAGGCGGCCGAGGCCTACACGACCGCGGGGCTGGTCGTGCCGGCAACCGCCAAGGGCGATCGCATGCCCGGCGTCCAGCAGGTCGCCTATGTCGTGCCGCAGAACCCGGCGGCCCTGGTCCAGTTCCCGGCAGGGCCCGTGCAAGAAGAACACGCGACGGGCGTGCGTGGCGATGTCGAGCGGCTGATCGAGAAATATGCGGCGATCTATCAGGTGCCGGTGGATCTGGTGCGCCATGTCGTCAACCGCGAGAGCACCTTCAACCCGAAAGCCTACAACAACGGCCATTGGGGGCTGATGCAGATCAAACACGCGACGGCGCGCGGCATGGGCTATGACGGGCCGGCCAAGGGCCTGTTCGATGCCGATACCAATCTGAAATACGCGGTGAAATATCTGCGCGGCGCCTGGCTGGTGGCCGGCGGCAACGCCAAGAAGGCCGACTGGCTCTACCAGACCGGCTATTATTACGACGCCAAGCGCAAGGGCCTGCTCGAGGCGACCGGCCTTGGCCGCGACCGCCAGCGCCGTCGCCTGCAGCCCGACGCCTGAGCGCGATGCCTGAACCGCGCCCGCCGGCTCTCAACGACATCCGGCTGCGCAAGATCCTCGACGAGACGCTGGTTCCGCCGCACTGGCCCGACGGCTTTGTCATGCGCAGCTTCGAGCCCGGTGATGCGCTGCCCCTGCATGCGCTGTTGACCGAAGTGTTCGACGACGGCGCCGACGGTCCGTTCGATGAGTGGTGGCCGCGCATCGCCGACGATCCCGAATTCGACCCGGCACTGTGCTTCCTCGTCATCGACGCCAAGGGCCGGCTGGCGGCAGCGGCACTGTGCTGGACCCGCGCCTTCGTCAAGGATCTAGCCGTTCATCCCGAGGCTCGCGGCAAGGGCGTTGCCGAAGCGCTGATGTGGCACGCCTTCGCCGTTTTTCGCGAACGCGGCGCCGATCATGTCGACCTCAAGACCAACACGGTCGAGAATCCCACCGCCGTCCGGCTCTATGAGCGGCTGGGCATGATGCCTGTCGCCTGGGAAGGCTAGGGTGTGCTGATATTCAGGTGATGCCGGCCTGCAAATGATGGCTTCCTGCGCTTCCGGTGCTCACGTACCCAAAAGTACGCTCCGCTCCGGTTCTCGGAAACCACCATTTTCGACTCGGCCTGACCTGAATCTCAACACACCCTGATGGGTGTCGCCCCACGCAGGAACGGCGCGATTTGGGAACCCAAAAGCGCCGCTTCGCATTCAATGGGAGGTGAGGGCCTGACAAGCTGCCGGCGGGTGGGAGGATTTTCGGCGGCCGGCTGCGGAGGGACATTCACCATTATGAAACTCTCTCGCGCATTCCTGGCGCTCGGCGTCACTGCCATCCTGGCTGGCACGCCGGCGCGGGCCGTCGAGCTGTCGATGGTGTCGGGCGATACCGGCGACGGCATCAAGGTGCTGCGCGAGATCCTCGACCGTTACGAGAAAGACAGCGGCAACAAGGTCAGCATCGTCGTCATGCCGACGTCCGGGACCGACCAGTTCGGCCAGTACCGGCTTTGGCTCGCCGCCGGAAACAGTGACATCGACGTCTACCAGACGGACGTGATCTGGGCACCGCAGCTCGCCAGTCAGCTCGTGGATCTGACCGCAGCGACCAAGGACGTCGTGGCCGAGCATTTTCCATCGATCATCCAGTCACAGACCGTCAACGGCAAGCTCGTCGCCTTGCCGATCTTCACCGATGCGCCGGCGCTCTACTACCGCAAGGATCTCCTCGACAAATATGGCGCCAAGGTGCCGGCCACCTGGAAGGAACTGGCGGACACCGCCAGGCTGGTCATGGACAAGGAGCGTGCGGCTGGCAATCGGGATATCTGGGGCTTCGTCTTCCAGGGCAACGCCTATGAGGGGCTGACCTGCGACGCGCTCGAATGGGTGATGTCGAATGGCGGCGGCCAGATCATCGAGCCGGACGGTTCCATCTCCATCAACAATCCAAAAGCGGCGGCGGTGCTCGATATGATCAAGGGCTGGGTCGGGACCATCGCGCCGCCCGGCGTACTCGCCTACCAGGAAGAGGAATCGCGCGGCGTCTGGCAGACAGGCAATGCGGTGTTCATGCGCAACTGGCCCTATGCCTATGCGCTCGGCAACGGCGAGGGCTCGCCGATCAAGGACAAGTTCGACGTGGCACCGCTGCCGGCCGGCACGGGCGACGGCGCGCGCCCGGTCGCGACCCTGGGCGGCTGGAATCTCGCCGTCTCCAAACATTCGAAGCATCCGGATGCCGCGATCGGGCTGGTCAAGTTCATCGCTTCGCCCGCGATGCAGAAATACCGCGCGCTGAAGACGTCCAACCTGCCGACCATCCAGGCGCTGTATGACGATGCCGACATTGCCAGGGAGCACCCGATTATTCCGCGCTGGAAGCAGATATTTCTCAATGCGGTGCCGCGCCCGTCGGCCGCGACCAGGATCAAATACAACGAGGCGTCGAGCCAGTTCTGGAACGCCGTTCACAACACGCTCTCGGGCGACGGCACCGCCGCCGACAATCTAGCCGACCTCGAAGCGATGCTGACCAAGCTGAAGGGCAACGGCTGGTGACCACAGTGCCGACAGGGACCGACGCCCGTGCGGCGTCGGAGACACAGGCTGTTCGTCGTCGGCCATCGCCGTTGACGGCACAGCGCGTTCGCTCGGCGTGGCTTTTCCTGGCGCCGATGCTTCTGGTGCTCGCCGGGGCGGCCGGCTGGCCGCTCGCCCGCACGGTCTATTTCAGCTTCACCGACGCCTCGCTGGCCGACCTCGACGCGCGCCAATGGGTCGGCTTCGCCAATTACTTCTCGGTGCTGCATATGCCGAGCGGCCGGACCCTCTATGACGGGCTGCTCGTCGACCCGGTCTGGTGGCGTGCCGTCTGGAACACGGTGCGTTTCACGGTGATTTCGGTGACCTGCGAGACCATCCTCGGCACGATCGTTGCCCTGGTTCTCAACGCCGAATTCGCCGGCCGCGGCATCGTCAGGGCAGCGATCCTGATCCCCTGGGCGATCCCGACGATCGTCTCGGCGAAGATGTGGCAATGGATGCTCAACGACCAGTTCGGCATCATCAATGTCGTGTTGCTCAACCTCGGCCTGATCAGCGACAAGATCGCCTGGACGGCCAACGCCGACACGGCGATGGCGGCCGTCCTCATCGTCGATATCTGGAAGGCGACACCATTCATGACGCTGCTCATCCTGGCCGCGCTGCAGATGCTGCCGAGGGAGATCATCGAGGTCGCCAGGCTCGACGGCGCCAACCCCTGGCAGATCTTCTGGCGGGTGACCTTGCCGCTGATCCGCCCGGCGCTGATGGTGGCCGTGATCTTCCGCGCGCTCGATGCGCTGCGCATCTTCGACCTGATCTATGTGCTGACGCCCAACAATGTGCAAACCAAGTCGATGTCCGTGTTCGCCCGCGAGAACCTGTTCGAGTTCGACAAGTTCGCCTATGGCTCCGCCGCCTCGACCTTGCTCTTCCTGATCCTAGCTCTGCTCACCATCGTCACCATCCGGATCGGCCGGATCAGGCTGGACGGAGGCCGCTGACATGTGGATCGTGAAGCGCACGGCCTTTTACCTGCTGGTCGCGGTCATCGTCTTCGTCGCCGTGTTCCCGTTCTACTATGCCATCGTCACCAGCCTGAAATCGGGGACCGACCTGTTCCGGGCCGATCTGTGGCCGACGACGATCAGCCTCGCCAACTACCGGAATGTGCTGACCGAAGGCAGCTTCGTGCGCAACTTGCTGAACTCGCTGTTCGTCTCCGGCGCGGTGGTTGCGCTTTCGCTGTTGCTCGGCGTCACATCGGCCTATGCGCTGGCGCGCATTCGATTCCGCGGCCGCTCGGCCCTGCTGTTCATCATCCTGTCGGTGTCGATGTTCCCGCAGGTGGCGCTGCTGGCGGGGCTGTTCGAACTGGTCCGCCTGTTCGGCCTCTACAATTCGCTGTTCGCGCTGATCTTCTCCTACATGATCTTCACCTTGCCGTTCACCGTCTGGGTGCTCACCACCTTCGTCCGCGACCTGCCGGTCGAGGTCGAGGAGGCGGCGATCCTAGACGGCGCGACGCCGTGGCTCATCATCACCCGGGTCTTCCTGCCGCTGATGTGGCCGGCGCTGGCAACCACCGGCCTGCTGGCCTTCATCGGCGCGTGGAACGAGTTCCTGTTTGCCCTGACCTTCACCTCCAACAACGCACAGCGGACCGTGCCGGTGGCGATCGCGCTGCTCTCCGGCAACTCGCAGTTCGAGATCCCATGGGGCAACATCATGGCCGCCTCGGTGATCGTCACGGTGCCGCTGGTGGTGCTGGTCCTGATCTTCCAGCGCAAAATCGTTTCCGGCCTCACCGCGGGCGGGGTCAAGGGGTGAGGGACGAGTCCTCAGATGTCCGGCGCGTTGCCGATCTTCTGCTTGAGCTCCAGCGCCCAGGCGCGGCCTTCGTCGCCGCCCCACAGCAGCCAGGCAATATAACCGGCCGAAGGGTTTTGCTCATTGCCGTAGTTCCTGCCGCGCTTGTCGACCTCGTGGCGGGCGAAATAGCTGACCATGCGGCGGATGGTGGAGGGCGCGAGCTTTTCCCGGTTCTTCAGCTCGGTGGCTCGGGCGACGCCGATCTCGGTGCCGCCACGGCCGAACTCGCCGCGCAGCCTGAGGCCCTTGGCGGCATTGTCGGCCACCACTTGCGGGCAGCGCAGATCGATCTCGCCGTCGTGCATGTTGTTCCCCGGATCACGCTGCCCGAACAGGTATTACGACATCTCACCATGCGCAATAAATGTCGGGACCGATCGCTGCCGAACGTCCTTGGGTCGCAGAGCAACCGCGCCGGGACGCCGGCGCCGCGACTTGAAGGAGCCGATCATGATCACCTTTCCCAATGAATCCGCCAAATACCGCACCGCGCGCGAAAAATTGCTGAAGAAGGAAATCGAGCTGCGCCGCGCCATGGAAGAGGTCGCCGAGGCCCGGCGCGCGTTGCCGCCGGGCGGGCTGATCCGCCAGGACTATGAATTCGACGGGCTGGACGGCGATGGGAGGCCTGCAAAGATAAAGCTGTCGGAGCTGTTCGCGCCCGGCAAGGACTCGCTCATCCTCTACAACATGATGTTCCCGCGCCATCCGCAGGAAAAGCGCGAGGTGGCGACCAGCGGCGGCACGGCGAAGCTCGCCCGGCAGGACCAGCCATGCCCCTCCTGCACGGCATTGCTCGACCAGTTCGACGGCGCGGTCGGGCATCTCCAGGCCGCCGGCTTCAATTTCGCGGTGGTGGGCAAGAC
>NZ_RZQY01000403.1:0-5426 GCF_003998575.1 Mesorhizobium sp. M7A.F.Ca.CA.001.10.2.1
CGCCGGGATCGAGCACCGAGGTGAACGCCGCGGCCTCCCCCTCGAGGGCAGCGAAATGGTTCGGCCGGCGCTCGAAAATCTCGTGCACCTCGTCGATCGGCAGGCGGGCGCCGGAAAGCGCCGTCGCCCGACCTTCGCGCGCCAATAGCTCGTTTAGGTCGGACAGGCGCTCGGCCTGCTCGCGATAGGCGCGGAACAGTTTTATCACCGCCGCGGACGCGTTGGGCGCGGCCTCGGCAAGCTCGATCAGTTCCTGATCTCCCGGCAACTCGCCGACCAGCAGGGGATCGGTGAACACTTCCTTCAAGGCAGCGACCGACCCCCTCGCCTCGCCCTGCAGCTCGTGCGGATCGACCTTGTAGACGGAGGCCAGTCTGAGGATCAGCTGCACCGTCAGCGGCCGCTGGTTGCGCTCGATCAGATTGAGATAGGAGGGCGAAATGCCAAGACCCTCGGCCATCGCCGTCTGCGTCAGGCCCTTGGCGTTGCGGATGCGGCGGATGCGCGGCCCGGCGAAAATCTTCTGGTCAGCCACGGACTGTCCTTTACAGCATTTACACGAATTTCTGGGCTCGGTCCTTTTACAATAATGACAAATTTACAACGCACCTCTGTCAAACGCAACACAGGTTTTCTCTTATATTCCGTCGGTTTCCCTGATTTTTGTGGCTGATGTCGCGCAGAAATGTAAATCCAGTCATAACCCAACGACCCCAAATTCTTGAAGCCTTGACACAGTTCAGCAATTCCTCGGAGTGACCAATGACTGATTTTTACAACCTCGTGCCATCGGCCCCGGAAGGTCGTTTCGACGGTATCGAACGGCCCTACTCCGCGGCGGATGTGAAGCGTCTGCGCGGTTCGGTGCAGATCCGTCAGAGCCTCGCCGAAATGGGTGCCAACCGGCTGTGGAAGCTCATCCATGAGGAGGACTTCGTCAACGCGCTCGGTGCCATGTCCGGCAATCAGGCGATGCAGCAGGTGCGCGCCGGGCTGAAAGCGATCTACCTGTCGGGCTGGCAGGTTGCCGCCGACGCCAACACGGCTGGCGCGATGTATCCGGACCAGTCGCTCTATCCGGCCAATGCAGCGCCCGAACTGGTCAAGCGCATCAACCGGACGCTGCAGCGCGCCGACCAGATCGAAACGTCCGAAGGCAACGGGCTTTCGGTCGAGACATGGTTCGCGCCAATCGTCGCCGACGCGGAAGCCGGTTTCGGCGGACCGCTCAACGCCTTCGAAATCATGAAGGCCTTCATCGAGGCGGGCGCCGCCGGCGTCCATTATGAGGACCAGTTGGCGTCGGAAAAGAAATGCGGCCATCTCGGCGGCAAGGTGCTGATCCCGACCGCGGCGCACATCCGCAACCTCAACGCCGCGCGCCTGGCGGCGGACGTGATGGGCACGCCGACCCTGGTCGTCGCGCGCACCGATGCGGAAGCCGCCAAGCTGCTCACCTCCGACATCGACGAACGCGACCAGCCTTTCGTCGACTACGACGCCGGCCGCACGGTGGAAGGCTTCTACCATGTCAGGAACGGCATCGAGCCCTGCATCGCCCGCGCCATTGCCTATGCGCCTTACGCGGATCTGATCTGGTGCGAGACCTCGAAGCCGGACCTGACGCAGGCCAGGAAATTCGCCGAGGGCGTGCGCAAGCATCATCCCGACAAGCTGCTCGCCTACAATTGCTCGCCCTCGTTCAACTGGAAGAAGAACCTCGACGACGCGACGATCGCCAGGTTCCAGAAGGAGCTCGGCGCCATGGGCTACAAGTTCCAGTTCATCACGCTCGCCGGCTTTCACCAGCTCAACTACGGCATGTTCGAACTGGCGCGCGGCTACAAGGCGCGGCAGATGGCGGCCTATTCCGAGTTGCAGGAAGCGGAGTTCGCGGCCGAGGCCGATGGCTACACCGCGACCAAACATCAGCGCGAAGTCGGCACCGGTTATTTCGACGCCGTGTCGATGGCGATCACCGGTGGCCAGTCATCGACCACCGCCATGCATGAATCGACAGAGCACGCGCAGTTCAAACCGGCCGCCGAATAGCGAACAGAAGAACTCAGAGGAAACGCCCAACAGGGCTTGGAAGGAGAAGACCAATGGCATCGATAAGCCGTGTCAAGGAACGCGCCGAGGAACAGTCGACGACGATGAACGTCGACCAGCAGGCGACGATCCGCATGCTGGCCAACGACCTGCACCGCCTCAACCAGTCGGTGATGAAGGCGGTCGAGGCGGGCGTCTCGGTGGAGCTCGTGCGCTCGGCACGACATCATGGCGGCGACGGCAACTGGGGCGATCTGCTGATCCCGGTGATCGTCACACAGCAGCGCCACGGCTGACCGGAATCCATGCAACCGGCCCTTCACCTGCGCAGCCCCTGCGCAGGTGAATTTTCTTTTTATGAAACGCACTTGTGGACAGTTGAGTACAGTAGCGTTGCTTGAAATTCACTGCTCCGGCGATGATTTCAGGCACTTTTATTTCAACTTGACATAGGCTCCGATCTCACGCCAATTGCGCTCCGGATTCAACTCTGCATTGAAATAGGGGCGAGCTTCTTGGCCGACTTGTGTGCCCGGTGAATGGCGAAGGCGAGACTCCAAGACATCCGAATCCGGTGACCCGCGGTTCAACCACCGAGGCGGTCCGCGATCCGTCGCAGGTGCTTGTCGTCGGCAAATCGCCAATCAATCGCGTGGTGATTTCAAAGATCGTCGAGCGATCCGGGCTCAAGCCGATTTCCGAATCTCCCGACACGGCGGCAAGGATCTTGCGGTCGCTCATTCCCGGCGCGGTTGTCCTTGACGGCGGCGCCGACAACAAGGACTGCGACAATCTGATGTCCAGCATCGACGCGTTGCGCCGCGCCTCGGGCAAATCGCTGCCACCAGTAATCCTGCTGTCAACCAAGAATGGCACCAGGGAAAGTCTGGGCCTGTCTGGTATCATCGACGTGGTGGTCGCCAAGCCGATCACGCCCGAACGGTTGCAACCGGTGATCGATCGCCTGATTGGCCGCTAGAGCAGCCAGAAAAAGTGCGCGGAGTTTCCGTCCGGGAATCAGAAAACAAACAGCTGGATCCTGTGATCAACCTGCATTCACGATGCTTTCGATCAGTCCGGGCAGTTGTCCGAGATCGGATATCTGGCGGTATCTCGTTTCAGCCACCGGCGCCTCGACATGCTCCAGCACCCAGGTCAGTTCATGCGGCACGTGGACGCCCCAACCGCCGGCCTCGATGGCCGGTACCACATCCGACTTCAGCGAGTTGCCGACCATCATGCTCTTCGCGGCACCATCGCCGTGGCGGCTGAAGATCCTGCTATAGGTGGCAGCATTCTTGTCACTGACGATCTCGACCGCGTCGAACAGATCGCCAAGGCCAGAGCCAGCCAGCTTGCGCTCCTGATCGAAGAGGTCGCCCTTGGTGATCAGCACGAGGCGGAATGCGCCGGCAAGCTTTTCGACCGTCTCGCGGGCATGCGGCAAGGCCTCGATCGGATGGTTCAGCATTTCGCGGCCGGCATCGAGAATCTCCGCTATGACCGAGGCCGGTACGCGGCCTTGCGTGACCTCGATCGCCGTCTCGATCATCGACAGGGTAAATCCCTTGATGCCGAAGCCATAGACGGCGAGGTTGCGCCTTTCGGCCTCCAGCAATCGTGCCGAGATGTGCTCCGCTTCGCCATGGTCGACGAGCATGGCGGCAAAGCGCTTTTCCGTCAGCCGGAAGAACTGCTCGTTCTGCCACAGCGTGTCGTCGGCATCGAATCCGATCGTTGTCAGTTTGCCGTTGGGCCGCATTCAATTTCTCGATTAAGATTTGGGGGCCTCGATTGAAGTGGGACGGCCGAAACTAAGCCGATTGGCGTGATTTTCAACCGCGCCGGCCAATGCCCGACGCGGCTCCCCTTCCCTTCCATAGGAGGGCACGGCTATACTCCACAATCCGCAACCCAATCTGGTGAATGATGCCGCCTGCAAAAAAGGAAGTCCGTCCGTCGAGCCGCGGAGGACGCGCCCGCACGCCTGCCTTCGTGAAAAACCAACGAGGCGTCAAGAACTGGAAGGAAGTCAGCGCCTGGCTGGAGTGGCGCGGCATCGAGGACATCGAGTGCATCACGCCCGATCAGGCAGGCGTTGCGCGTGGCAAGATGATGCCATCGAAGAAATTCACCTCCAACACCTCGCTGGCGCTGCCGTCGGCAGTCTTCATGACGACGATTTCCGGCGGCTACCCCGAGGATGGCAACGGCTTCCATTACCCGGAAGATGACGGCGACCTCAAGCTCATGCCCGACCTGTCGACGCTGACGGTGGTGCCTTGGGAAGAAGACCCGACGGCCGCGGTCATCTGCGACCTCGTCCACCAGGACGGACGCTCGGTCGAGTTCACGCCGCGCAATGTGTTGAAACGTGTGGTGGCCGCCTATGACAAGCTCGGCCTGAAGCCAGTGGTGGCGCCCGAGATCGAGTTCTACCTGGTGCGCAAGAATCCCGATCCGGACTATCCGCTGACCCCGCCGGTCGGCCGGTCGGGACGCGCGATCGGTGGCGGCGCCGGCTATTCGATCGCCGGCGTCAACGAATTCGACGAACTGATCGACGACATCTACCATTTCTCCGAAAGCCAGGGCCTGGAGATCGATACGCTGATCCACGAGGAGGGCGCCGGGCAGTTGGAGATCAACCTGCGCCACGGCGACCCGATCGAACTGGCCGACCAGGTGTTCATGTTCAAGCGCACCATTCGCGAGGCAGCACTCAAGCACGAGATCTATGCCACCTTCATGGCCAAACCGATCCAGGGGCAACCCGGCTCCGCCATGCACATCCATCAGTCGATCATCGACAAGAAGACCGGACGGAACATCTTTTCGGCCGCTGACGGCTCGGAAACCGACGACTTTTTCCACTTCATCGGCGGCATGCAGAAGCATGTGCCGAACGCACTTGTGATGTTCGCGCCCTATGTCAATTCTTACCGCCGGCTGACGCAGGCGGCGTCGGCGCCGGTCAACAACAAATGGGGCTATGACAACCGCACCACGGCGTTTCGTGTGCCGCGCTCGGATCCCGCGGCGCGGCGCGTCGAAAACCGCATCCCGTCCTCCGATGCCAACCCCTATCTGGCGCTGGCGGCATCGCTTGCCTGCGGGCTGATCGGCATCACCAACAAGATCAAGGCCGAGCCTCCCGTCCTGACCACCGCCAATGCCGACGAAATCGACCTGCCGCGTGGCCTGCTCGAAGCCGTCGACCTGTTCGAGGGCGACGAGGAACTCTGCGCGCATCTGGGCAAGTCCTTCGCCGCCACCTATGCGGCGATCAAGCGGGCGGAGTTCGAGACCTTCATGGAAGTGATCAGCCCGTGGGAGCGGGAGTATTTGTTGCTGAATGTTTAGGGGAGTAGGGG
>NZ_RZQY01000404.1:0-5424 GCF_003998575.1 Mesorhizobium sp. M7A.F.Ca.CA.001.10.2.1
CAACAGAACCGCTCCTGGGATTTCGACCTGGAAGAAGGTTACCTCGACCCGGCAAGGCTGGTGCGGGTCGTCATTGACCCGATGCAGCCGCTGTCGTTCAAGCAGGAGCGCGACACCAAATTTCGCGACACGGTGGTGACGCTGGTGCTCGACAATTCCGGCTCGATGCGCGGCCGGCCGATCACGGTCGCCGCCACCTGCGCCGACATATTGGCGCGCACGCTGGAGCGTTGCGGTGTCTCGGTCGAGATCCTCGGCTTCACGACACGGGCGTGGAAGGGCGGGCAGGCGCGCGAGAAATGGCTGAAGGATGGCAAGCCGCCGAATCCTGGCCGGCTCAACGATCTGCGCCACATCATCTACAAGTCCGCCGACCATCCATGGCGGCGGGCACGGCGCAATCTCGGCCTGATGATGCGCGAAGGCCTGCTCAAGGAAAATATCGACGGCGAGGCGCTGCTGTGGGCGCACAACCGGCTGATCGCCCGGCCCGAGCAGCGCAAGATCCTGATGATGATCTCGGACGGCGCGCCGGTCGACGATTCGACGCTGTCGGTCAATCCGGGCAACTATCTCGAGCGCCATCTGCGCGCCGTCATCGAGCTGATCGAGACGCGTTCGCCGGTGGAACTGCTGGCCATCGGCATCGGCCACGACGTCACGCGCTACTACCGCCGCGCTGTCACCATCGTCGATGCCGAGGAACTGGCCGGCGCCATGACCGAGCAACTGGCTTCGCTGTTCGCCGAGGAAAGCGCGAAGGATACGCGACGCGGCGGTGGTATGCGGCGCGCCGGATGATTTCCAGGCGCGGCGGGTTTCGGCAGACGCTTTTCGCCGCCATCGCCCTGCTTTCCGGCGTGGCTTCGGCGGCAGCCGGTTCGGCTGACTCTGGTTCTGTCGAACCGGTCGAAATCTCGGCCCGCCCGATCACCCAATTCCACATTGGCCGTGCCGACAAGCAGTTCGGCGCTTTCGAATTCGTCGGCGGGCTGGAGATGACCTCGCCGACACGCGATTTCGGCGCGCTGTCAGCCTTCCGCTTCCTGACAGCCGGCGGTGACTTCATCGGCGTTGCCGACACCGGCTTCTGGTTCTTCGGCACGGTGGTCCGCGACGCGGAAAAGCGACCCTCCGGCATCCAGAATTTCCGCATGCAGCAGATGGTCGACCAGACCGGCCGGCCGATCGACAGGAAATGGGAGGTCGATGCGGAAGGTCTCGCGGTCAAGGACGGCATCGCCACCGTCGGCTTCGAGCGCAGCCACCGCGTCGCCCAGTTCAAGATCGATCCCAACGACATGAAGGCGCCGTTCAAGCCGCTGGATTTCGTCGTGCCGGCCCGCGAGCTGCGCCAGAATCGCGGCTTCGAGACCGTCACCCACGCCAATGCCAACGGCCAGCATGAGGGCGGCCTGGTCGTGGTCTCCGAGAAGAGCCTGGACAAGGCCGGCAACATCTATGCCGCCATCATCGATGGGCCGCACAAGGGCGTCTTCACCGTCAAGCGCAATGGCGATTTCGACATCACCGACGGCGCCTTCCTGCCCGATGGTGATCTGTTGCTTCTGGAGCGCAGTTTCTCGATGGCCAGCGGCGTCAAGATGCGGCTGCGGCGCATCTACGGCGAAAGCGTCGAGAAGGGCGCGGTCGCCGACGGGCCGGTGCTGCTGGAGGCCGACATGGACTACCAGATCGACAATATGGAAGGGCTCGACGTCTGGAGCCGCGACGACGGCGCGCTGATGGTGTCGCTGATCTCGGACGACAACCACTCGATCCTGCAGCGCAACCTCTATCTGGAATTCATTCTCCACCAGGATTGAGCCAGCCGGCTTACGTCCTGTTGGCGATCCAGATGACATGGCGGGCGCCGCGCTTGCCGTTGGCGCGCGTACTGACCTCTTCGACCGCGAAGCCTGCCTGCTTCAGCCGCCGCGTGAAGCCGCTGTCGGGGCCTTGCGACCACACCGCCAGCACGCCGCCGGGTTTCAGGGCGCTGCGTGCGGCTGCGAGGCCTTGCACGCTGTAAAGTGCGTTGTTGGATTTGTGGACGATGCCTTCCGGGCCGTTGTCGACATCGAGCAGGATGGCGTCCCAGGCCGCGGGCCGCGACCGGATCAACTGCCCGACATCGGTTTCCTGGATGGTGACGCGAGGATCGTCGAGACAGCCGTCAAAGATTTCGGCCATCGGGCCACGTGCCCAGGCGACGACGGCGGGCACCAGTTCGGCGACGACAATTCCGGCATCATTGGCCAATTCTGTGAGTGCGGCGCGCAAGGTAAAACCCATGCCAAGCCCACCGATCAGGATTGTGGGCCGGCTATGGCCGGCAATCCGCTCACAGGACAGTTTTGCCAGCGCTTCCTCGGAACCGCTGAGGCGGCTGTTCATGAGCTCGTTGGTGCCCAGCATGATCGAGAATTCGGTGCCGCGCCGCTTGAGGCGAAGTTCTTGTCCGCCGTCCGGGGTCTTTGCCGAATCGAGCTGAACCCACGGGATCATGATCTTTGTCCGACCATGATCTTTTCCGAAAATCGGGTCCCACTTTTCGGGATCATGGTTTAAGCCGCAACCGCGGGCTGGCTCCAGCGGGCCGCGAGCAGACGGTAGGGGATCAACGCCACCACGGCGATGATCAGCTTCACGCTGAGGTCGCCCAGCGCCCAGGAGATCCAACGCATCGCGTCGACATGGAACACGCCCATCAAGGGTGCGTTTTCCAACGCAAAGCCGTCGTTGGGACCAGCGAAGGCAAAGGCGGCCGAGAACGCGACGGTGAAGAACACGGCTGTGTCGAACACCGACCCGACCAGCGTGCCGACGATCGGCGCCCGCCACCAGCTCTGGCGGCGCAGCCGGTTGAAGACAGTCACATCGAGCAATTGCGCGGCAAGGAACGCCGCTCCGGACGCGGCCGCGATCCGCACCAGCCGGTCGGCGGCGGTCTCGAATTCGATCAGGCCGTGACGGAACAGGAAGGGCGGGACAAGGATCGAGCAGATCACCGCCGTCATGAAGCCGACAAAGACGATCCGGCGCGCCACAGTGGGGCCGTAACGGCGGTTGGCGAGGTCGGTGACCAGAAACGAGAAGGGATAGGTGAAGGCCCCCCAGGTCAGAAGGTCGGCCAGCGAGAGGCCGCCGATCTGGCCCTGCATCGGGAATTGCACGAGAATGTTCGATGCCACGACGACAAGCGTCATGGCGGCCACGAAGGGCAAGTATCGCGAGAAGAAAGTCATTTTTTTATCCTGGGTAATGGAACCAGCGGAACGTATTCCGAAATCGGATTACGCTAGCTTCGTAATTTAAGCATCGGGTTGCCGAAACCTTGCGGCTTCGATCCGATGCCTAGGCCAACAAGAGGTTGGCCAGGGCGGTCGTCCCCCGCCTTTGAACTGTTTTAAGCGGCAGCCTGTTCGGCGGTCTTCTTGGCGATCTGCTTCTTCAGCAAACGGGCGCGCTGCGACAATTCCTTGACGTCGGCCTTGGCCAGGAAGGCGTCGAGGCCGCCGCGATGTTCGACCGAACGCAGCGCGTTGGCCGAAATGCGAAGACGCACGTTCTGGTTCAGCGCTTCCGAAATCAGCGTCACATTGACGAGGTTCGGCAGGAAGCGACGCTTGGTCTTGTTGTTGGCGTGGCTCACATTGTTGCCGGACATGACTGCCTTGGCAGTGAGTTCGCAGGTGCGGGACATTGTTCTAACCTTCAGTTCTCGGGGTCTGCCAAACACTCAAGCCCACGCCGGGTGGCGCGCGGTTCTGGTCAGGCGGCCTTATGGAAAAAGTTGGCGTTCCATAGTTGCATTTCGCCGAGGCGTCAAGCTCCAGCTTGCCTGCGGACACGCCCGGCATTTCATATTAAGGCCGGAATTCATCCTATAAGCGGTTCCATAGGGACATGCCAGACCGGAGTTGCCCGCCTCCGGCCGAAAATCAAGGACCCGATCCCGCCATGCTTCGTTCGCCACATGCCCTTGTTGCCATGCTTGCCATAGCTTTGCCGTCCGCCGCGTCTGCTGCCTCGCCGCAGTCGTTCAAGGGCGAGTACACAGTGTCGTTCCTCGGCCTTTCGATAGCGAAATCAACGTTTTCCAGCCGCTATGAGAACGGCGCCTACGCGATCCAAGGCAGTGTCACCGCAGCCGGCCTCGCCAAGCTGTTCGACGATACGCGCGGCACGATCTCATCCAAAGGCACGATCGCGGGCAAGAAAATGGTGCCGCAGGCATTCCGCGCCGATTACACCTCCGGCAAGAAGGCATCGGTTGTCGATATCCGCTTTGCCAATGGCAGGGTCACCTCGACGAAGGTCGTGCCGGCGCCGGGCAAACGCGACCCCAAGAACTGGGTACCGCTCGGTGCCGGCGACCTGACGTCGGTGCTCGATCCCATGGCCGCCACCGTCATTCATGCCGACAGTCTCGACCAGGTCTGCGGCCGCACGGTGAAGTTCTATGACGGCGAGATGCGTGCCGACCTGACGTTGACCTACGCGTCGAAAGGCACGATCTCGGTCCCGGGCTACAAGGGCGACACCGTCACCTGCCAGATGGGCTTCGAGCCGGTGGCGGGTTATCGCAAGGGCCGCAAGGCGCTCAACTATCTCAAGAACAAAAGCCGCATGATGGTGACGTTTGCACCGCTCGGCCAAACCGGCGTATATGCGCCGATCCGTGCCACGGTGGGCACGCAGATCGGCACCTTGACCATCAGCGCCGGGCGTTTCGAAGCCGTACAATAGCCAGGCGCGGAATTGGCGCGCCACTGGAGACAGAATGGGGCGCGCAACACTGATCGGCTTTTCGGCGGTCGCCATGTGGGCGTTGCTCGCACTGCTCACCGATGCGTCGGGCCAGGTGCCGCCGTTCCTCTTGTCGGCGATCACCTTCTCGATCGGCACCGGGGTCGGGCTCATCGCGCGGCTGTTCATGCCGGCACCCGACAAGAGCCAGAAGATACCGCCGCAGGTGTGGCTGATCGGCATTGCCGGCCTGTTCGGCTACCACTTCTTCTATTTCACCGCGCTGCGCAATGCGCCGGCGGTGGAGGCGAGCCTGATCGCCTATCTGTGGCCGCTGCTGATCGTGCTCGGCTCGGCGCTGATGCCGGGCGAAAAACTGGCGTGGAACCATGTCGTCGGCGCGCTGCTCGGCCTTGCCGGCACCGTGCTGATCGTCACCAAGGGTGGCGGGCTGGCCTTCGACGCCCGCTATTCCTTCGGCTATGCCATGGCTGCCGTCTGCGCCGTCCTGTGGTCGTCCTATTCGTTGTTGTCGCGGCGCTTCCCGTCGGTGCCGACCAGCATCGTCACCTGGTTCTGCGCAGCGACCGCGGTGCTGTCGCTCGCCTGCCACCTGGCGCTGGAACAGACCGTTCTGCCCGTCGGCGCCGGTCAGTGGCGGGCGGGGCTTGG
>NZ_RZQY01000405.1:0-5412 GCF_003998575.1 Mesorhizobium sp. M7A.F.Ca.CA.001.10.2.1
GGCATGCAGTGCGGTGCGCCGCTCAAGGGGTTCGTGGTCGCCGGCAAGCACGCCAAGCGTCTCCGGTCCGACCGGCGGGCGGGCAGTGGTGATGCCGACTTCGGCGACCGCGCGGTTGGTCGCCTCGGCAACGATCCTGGCTGTTGCGAGCGCGGAATGGCGACCCTGGCTCGGGCCCATGCCGACGGTGCTGAAGCGTTTGACCAGCTCGATCTCGCGATAACCCTCCTTGACCGCGTTTTGCAGATCCTTGACCTGCAGATCTTCGTCGAAATCGACGAAGTCGCGGCCCTTCCGATCGGCGACGATCGGCAGCACATGGACCGGGCTGGTGGCCATCGGCCTGGTGAATATTTTGTCCTCTGCAACAGCGTGGCCGAGCCCCAAACGTGCGGCCACGGCCGCGCGATGCCCGCCGGCAATCGCGTCCTGCAGATCGCTGTCTCCAGCGACAGAGCCGGCAAGGTGGACCGGTGCTTTCGGCAGGCTGAGCGTCATTGATCCGGTGGTGGCGTCGTAGCCGACCTTGGCGCCGGCCTGGCAAGGCAGCTGCCAGGCAGGCACCTTGCCAGCCGAGACAGCCAGCAGGTCGCACTCGATCCAGTGCCCGCCGATGCGAACCCGCGCAAGGTGACGATTTCCCGCTGTCCCCTCGGCGGCTTCGATCGCCGCGGCCTTCCGGATGGCCACGCCCTTGCCGTGCAATTCGGCTTCGAAGGCGCCCGTCTCGCCGCTGGATCTCGGATCAACGACTTGCATCACCGAGACGCCGGCTTCGACCAGATCGAGCGCGACACAATAGCCTTCGTCGCCGGTGGCCAGCACCACGGCCTTTTGTCCGGGGCGCACGCCGTAATGGCGGATCAGCCGCTGCACAGCGCCGCCGAACATGATTCCCGGCAGGTCGTTGTTGCGGAAGATGGCGGGCTGTTCGATCGAGCCGGTGGCCAGGATCACGGCGCGGGCGCGGGTGCGATAGAGCCGGTCGCCCTGGATCAGCGGCAGCCAGTTGTCCTCGTACCATCCGTTGCAGACGGTCCCGGTCAGCAGGCGCAGATTTGGCAGGGCCCGCAGCCGGGAGGACAGGTCGGCAAGCATGGCCGGATCATGCCGGCCATAGGTCAGCGACCCGCCGATCTCCGGGTTCTCGTCGCAGAGCACGACATCCGCGCCCGCCTCGGCGGCAGCGATGGCGGCGTTCAGTCCTGCCGGACCGGCGCCGACCACGAGAATGTCGCAGTGCAGGTGCGTCTTGTCGAAATGCCGGCGCGGAGCGGTGGTGTCGACCACGCCCAGTCCGGCCTTGCGGCGGATCATCGGCTCCCAGAATTTCTGCCAGCTGTCGCGGCGCGGCCCCATGAAGGTGCGGTAGTAGAAGCCGACCGGCATAAACCGTCCCAGCCTGTCGATGATCGCGTCGCGGTCGCGCTCGAGCGTGCCGTTGACGTTCTGCGCGCTGATCCGCAACCCCTCGCTGATCGGCGTGCGGTCTGCGGCGACGTTCGGCTCGAACGGCAGTTGCACCAGCGTGTTGGCATCCGCCCCGGTCATCGAAAGGATGCCGCGCGGCCGATGATATTTGAAGGACCGCGACAGCACCCATTGTCCGGAGGCAGCGAGCGCGCTGGCGATGCTGTCACCGGCATAGCCCTCGAAGTTCTTGCCTTCGAATGTGAAGCGGATGGGGCGGCTTCGGTCGATCCTGCTGCCCCAGGGCTCAGCCAGCCGGTTCATGGTTGAGCTCGGTGTTCGGAAGCATCGAAGGTGCGGATGATCTCGTTGGTGACGAGGTCGCGCTCGGCCAGGAAGAAGTAATTGCTGGGCACGTGCCGCCACCACTCGACCACGACGCCCTTGCGATTTTCGGCGCGGAACAGGTGTCGCGACCAGTCGGCATCGGCGGCCCGGTCCGGATCCAGCTCGGCGCGGACGGGCCCGAACGACTGGAACTCGTCTATATTGCGCTGGCCGTTCATCGGGCAGGTCAGGATCTTCATGGTCAGCGGCGTTTCATGGTCAGTGACTGGCCGCCGTAGCGCCCATTTCGTTGAGCAGCCGGAACGTCTCGAAACGTTCCAGCGCGAACGGCTTCAATATGTCGGGCACGCGGCCCCTGGCGATCGTCTCCGCCATGCGTTTGCCGGCGACCGGTGTTGCCTTGAACCCCCACGTCCCCCAACCGCAATCGAGCCAAAGATTTTCGAGTGGACTGGCACCCATGATCGGGCTGTAGTCGGGCGTCATGTCGGTAATCCCGGCCCATTGCCTCAGCAGCCGCACGCCCTGCAGGAACGGGAAGAGATGCACGGCGCCCTCGGCGAGGTGTTCCTTCATGTCGAGCGTCGAGCGCGTCGAGTAGAGCTGGTAGGGATCGGAGCCGCCGCCGATGACGACCTCGCCGCGCGAGGACTGCACCAGGTAGGTGTGCAGCGAGACGGAGGAAACCAGCGTATCCAGCCAGGGCTTCAGCGGCTGCGTCACCATCGCCTGCAGCGGATAGCAGCGGATGGGAAGTTCGACGCCGGCCATCAGCGCCACGTCGTAATTCATCCCGCCGGTCGCGATCAGCACCTGGCCGCAGGCAATGCGGCCGCGGTTGGTCTTGACGGCCTGGACCCGGTCGCCGACGACCTCGAAACCTTCCACTTCGGTCCGCTGGTGTATCTCGACGCCGCGCCGCGACGCCTGCGCGGCATAGCCCCAGGCAACCGCATCATGCCGCGCGGTTCCGCCATCGGCATGCCAGAGCCCGCCAAGGATCTCAAGCGTGCCGCCATAGTCCATGTTGAGGGACGGTGCGAGCTCTTCGACCGCTTTCTGGTCGACGACTTCGGTGCGCGTGCCCAGATGCTTGCCCATCTCGGCGCGCGCATGAAAGCTGCGCAGGGTCGCTTCCGTGTGCGCCAGCGTCAGCTGGCCGCGCTGCGAGAACATGACGTTGAAGTCGAGTTCCTGCGACAGGCCCTCGAACAGCTCGACCGCTTCCTTGTAGAAGGCGATGCCTTCCGGTGTGATGTAGTTCGAGCGGATCGTGGTCGTGTTGCGCGCCGTGTTGCCGCCCGCGAGGTAGCCCTTCTCGATCACCGCGACGCTGCTTATGCCGTGATATTTCGAAAGATGATGCGCGCACGCCAATCCATGCCCGCCGCCGCCGACAATCACCACATCGTAGGATGGCTTGAGGTCCGGTGTTGCCGGAATGTCGCCGCTGACCGGATAGTCCCTGCTGAGACCGTATTTCAGAAGCCTGAGCGGCATTTCAGGCTACCACGCTGGCCGTTGGAGGGTCATGCTGACGAGGGGCGGATCGTAGAGCAATACCGAAAGATCGGAGAAGCGGCTGTCCTGATCGGCAAGCGAAAGGACCGCGTCGCGGATCGCGCTGGCACGGCCCTGTCCGAGCACCGGCGTCGCGAACTCCATATACTTGGCCTCGATCTCAGCCAGTGTCAGCGGCGCCTCGGGTCCGCCGCGCGCGTGGACGTCGCCGGAAGCAAGCACGCGCCCGTCCGTGGTCGTGATCGCCACGTCGGCCCAGCGCCCCGAGGGGAAGCGGACGCTGTGGCGCTCCGATTCCCGGACCGTGATGCGGCTCAGCAGTTCGGCGACGGCGGCATCCTCAAGCCCGTTGCCGGAAATGTGCTCCAGACCGATGCGGCCATGCATGATGAAGGTCGCGACGGCGAAGCGCAGGCTGTATTGCGCCTTCGAGGTCGTGTCCGGCACCCCGTCGAACAGTGTCACGGCGTAGTGGAAGCTGTTGACCTCGACATGGCTGATCTCCGACGGGGTCAGGTTATGCGCCAGGACGAGGCCACGCGTTGCGTCGATGGCCGCATGCGCCCAGCGGCAGATCGGGTAGGGCTTCACATATTGATGCAGCACCTGCCAGAAGGCGCCGAGATCCTGCCAATGAGCGGCGATTTCGGGCGCCTCGACCGTGATCGCCGGCGCGCCGGTGAAGCCGCGCTCGGCCAGCACGGCAGCGGACAGGCCGGTCAGCGCGCCGATACCCGAGCCGTCGTGCAGCATCGTCGGCGTAGCGATCTCGCGCATCATCTGGCTGCGCGGGCCATGATATTCGGCAATGCCTAGCGCCTCCCGGAATTGCTTTTCGCCGAGCCGCCGCAATCTTGCCGCGAGCGCGGCCACGCCCACGGCATTCCATGCGCCTGACGTGTGGTAGTCCGACACCGTCGCATGCAGCGCGATGCCGGCCCGGCCGGCGACTTCGTAGCCGACGACAAGCGATGCCAGCGCTTCCGGCCCGCTGAGGTCGGGGAGCGCCTCCGCCAGCGCTGCCAGCGCCGGAACGACGGCGACGCCGATATGGCCCTTGGTCGGGCTGTAACCGTCATGGCCATCGAGATTGTCGATCTGCGTTGCGGCCGCATAAGCGGCCCCGGCGATGCTGGCGCGGCGGCCGTCGAAAAGCATGCGCGCCGAATGCGGAGGATCGGCGGAGCCGTAGAGAAGGGCGGCGGTGTCGCGGGCGATCCGGCCGGCTTCCATCGGGCTAGCCGCAATGGCTATTCCGAGCGTGTCGAGCAGGAGATATCGCGCCTGTTCCAGGACAGGGAGAGGGAATACGGCCGCCGGCCGCCGCAACACGAAATCGGCCAGGCGAACCGCCACGCTGGTACTCGCGTCAAGCCCTTCACGCCGGTGCGACGGCACAGCCACTGGCATCACTCCCCTCTGCGTCACGACATCATTAATTTGGGTCCATCGCGCTTTCACGCAATTAGTTCGGCGGCTTTGGCCAAAAATATCTATGTCTTGTCGCTTGCCTGCGATTGAACGCCGGCGCTTCCATGGTTTACCTCTCACTGCACGAAGCAGGAGCCGCAGATGAAGCCACCACCCCCGTTGAACTATATCAGGTCATTCGAGAGTTCGGCCCGGCACCTCTCCTTCACCCTGGCCGCCAAGGAGCTCGGATACACGCAGGCAGCGGTCAGCACGCATGTCCGCGCGCTTGAACATTATATCGGCCGGCAATTGTTCATCCGCTATCCGCGCAGTCTCAAGCTCACCGAAATGGGCGAGGCCTTCCTTCCCACCTTGCGGCAGGCGCTCGATCAGATCGACCAGGCGACGGAGGCGATCGTGACTTCGTCGCGCAACCGCACGGTGGTCGTCTCCTGCCCGATGAGCCTGGCGGAGAACTGGCTGGCGGGCTGCATGGCCGCCTTTCGCAAGAAACATCCCGAAATCGAGATCGTGCTGCATGGCACGATCTGGGAGGACCTCAGCGAGCAGATCGCCGACATCACCATTTCGACGCGGCGTTTCGACGACCGTCCGCCCGCGGGCCTTCCATTGTGGAACGACGAGCTGGTTCTGCTGTGCGCGCCGACGCTGCTGGATGGCGAGGGCGCCCTGAAGCTGCCTCGGGATATACTCAAGGTC
>NZ_RZQY01000406.1:0-5399 GCF_003998575.1 Mesorhizobium sp. M7A.F.Ca.CA.001.10.2.1
TTCTGGCGCTGTCCGGGCTGGAGTAAATGTCTCAGTTTAATCGACTACCGAGATTCCAGAAGAATCCGTCGGACAGTAGCAAATTTGCGCCAAGACTGTCGTTATCACGCGAACCGCTCCCCTTTCAAAGTTGCACATTCCCTAACATGTTCTCAATCCACGCCGTCTTTGACATCATGGCCTGGATGCGGAATGTTAAAAGGCGGAAAGCCAACAATGGGAGTTAAGTCATGACAATTTACAAGAGTAATGGCGATCGCGTTCCGGATCACATCCTGGCCATGGCCGAAGAAGCCAAGGCAGGCAAGGTGGACCGCCGCGAATTCCTGGCCATGGCCAGCGTCTTCGGCGCATCGACGGCAATGGCTTACGGCTTGCTCGGCCTCGCCGATCCGACGCCGGCGAAGGCCGAAGAGGTAAAGGGCAAGAAGGGCGGCACGCTGAAGATCGCCCAGTGGATCAAGGATCCCAAGGACCCGCGCAAGGCCGACTGGTCGGAAATCGCCAATGCCGAGCGCCAGGCGCTCGAGCCGCTGGTCAAGTACACGTCCGAATACACGTTCCGCCCCTATCTGCTGGAAAGCTGGGACGTCAACGACGATGCCACGCAGTACACGCTGCATGTGCGCAAGGGCGTCACCTGGTCGAATGGCGATGCCTTCACCGCCGCCGACGTCGTCTTCAACCTGAAGCGTTGGGCCGACAAGAAAGCCGAAGGCAATTCCATGCCCGGCCGTCTTGGCTCGCTGGTCAAGGACGACAAGCTCGACGAAAGCGCCGTGACCATGCCGGACGACCACACGGTCGTGCTGAAGCTCACCAAGCCGGACATCGCGCTGATTCCGAACATGTGCGACTATCCCGGCCTCATCGTCCACAAGACCTTCGATGAGAAGGGCGGCGACTTCAAGGCCTGCCCGATCGGCACCGGTCCGTTCGAACTCGTCTCCTACGATGTCGGTCAGAAGGTGGTCTACAAGCGCCGCACCGACGACAAGTGGTGGGACGGCGAAGTGTTCCTCGACGGCCTGGAATTCATCGACTACGGCACCGATCCAGCAGCCATGGTCAGCGCTTTCGAAGCCGGCGAAGTGCATACCAATTTCGAGACTTCGGCCGACTACGTGTCGATCCTCGACGGCATGGACCTGGTGAAGTCGGAAATCGTCACCGCGTCGACCATCGTCTGCCGCACCAACGTCAACAACAAGCCCTATGGCGACCAGAAGGTGCGCAACGCGCTGCAGCTTGCGGTCGACAACAATGTCGTCTTGCAGCTCGGCTACGGCAACGCCGGCTCGGTCGCCGAAAACCACCATGTCTGCTCGATCCATCCGGAATATTACGAGCTGCCCAAGGTTGCCCGTGATCCGGCCAAGGCGAAGGCGCTGATGGCGGAAGCCGGCCAGGCCGACTTCGAACACGAGCTGATCACGGTCGACGAAGACTGGCACAAGAACACCGGCGATGCGATCGCCGCCCAGCTGCGCGACGCCGGCATCAAGGTGAAGCGCACCGTTCTGCCGGGTTCGACGTTCTGGAACGACTGGACGAAGTATCCGCTGTCGATGACCAACTGGAACATGCGCCCGCTCGGCGTCCAGGTTCTGGCCATCGCCTATCGCACCGGCGAGGCCTGGAACGAGGCCGGCTGGTCGAATCCGGAATGGGACGCCAAGCTCAATGCGGCGCTCGCCGTTGCCGACGCCGCCAAGCGCAAGGAAATGATGAAGGACATCGAGCAGATCCTGCAGGATTCCGGCATCATGATTCAGCCGTACTGGCGCAAACTCTACAGCCACTCGGTCAAGGCGGTGCAGAACTACAAGATGCACCCGACCTTCGAGCGCGACTACGGCAAGGTCTGGCTCGAACAGGCTTGATCGCATCGACATGGGGGAAGGGGCTCGCTCCCTTCTCCCGCTCTTTGCATCGTCCGTCCCCGTTGGTCCGCGCTTTCTCAAAAAAGTTACGGACTCGCGGGCAAGGCCGTGCAACAAAACAGGGTTGATCGCATCCGAAGGCCTGTTTGACAGCCAGCTCCGCCGGTCACGGCAGGGTTGGCTTTCATAGCCGGCTCAAACCCCAACCCATCGGCAGGGGGCCGCCATGCTTTCCTTCGTTATCAGGCGTCTTGGCACCATGGCATTGACGATGCTGTGCTTGACCATGGTCGTCTTCTTCCTGATCAACCTCGAACCCAATCTGAAGAAGCTGGCGATCAGCCAGACCGAAATGCATACGTCGGCCGAGCAGCTCGAGAGCTGGCTGGTCAACCACGGCTATCGGCAGAACTTCTTCGTCCGCTATGGGCAGTGGCTGGGCGTGGTGCCCAAGCAACCTGTGACAGACCCGGCGACCGGCAAACCGGCGCAGCGTTTCTCCTTCTGCAATGATCCGCTCGTGCCGACCTTCGCCGGCGTTTTCCAGGGCGATTTCGGCTGCTCGACCAAGTTCAAGGCGACCGTCGCCTCAAAGCTGTTTCCGGCACTCGGCGCCACGGGCATCCTGATGTTCTGGGTGCTGGTGGTGATGGTGCCGATCTCGCTGCTGATCGGCATTATGGCCGGCATGCGCGAGGGGTCGCGAACCGACCGGGTGCTGTCCGTGGCGTCGATCGCTTCGACGGCGACGCCTGAATATGTGTCGGGCGTCATCTTCACCGTCATCTTCGCCTCATGGCTAGGCTGGCTGAACGGCTCGGCGGCTTCGGCCAGCCAGGGCATCACCTTCTATAATTTCACTTTGCCGGTAATGACGCTGGCGATCTACGGCATCGGCTATATTGCGAGGATGACGCGTGCTTCGATGGTCGAAGTGATGACGCAGCAATATATCCGCACCGCCAGATTGAAGGGCCTTTCCTTCGGCAGCGTCGTGGTCAAACATGCCTTGCGCAACGCGCTGATCGCACCGTTCACCGTCATCATGCTGCAATTCCCATGGCTGCTCACCGGCGTCGTCATCGTCGAGGTGATGTTTCGCTATCAGGGCTTCGGCTACACGCTGGTCGAGGCGGCCGGCAACAACGACATCGACCTTTTGCTCGGCTGCTCGCTGGTCTCGGTGTTCATCGTCCTGATCACGCAGCTCATTTCCGATGTCGGCTACGCATTTCTCAATCCGCGTATCAGAGTTCAGTAGGGAGCGAAGCGGATGCCGGTTCAATATATCAGTGGCTTCACCATCGTTCTCGAAGTGCTGTCGCGCTTCTGGCCGGTCTGGATCGCACTCGTCATCGTCATGGGCGCGAGCTTCACCTACAAGAAGAAGCTGGCGCTCTACGGCCAGCTGTTCGACAGCGGTGTCGGCATCGTCGGCGTCGGCATCTGCCTGTTCTGGCTGTTCACGGCGATCTTCGCCGCGACCATTTCGCCCTTCGACCCGCTGGCCCAGATTCCCATCATGAAGGATGTGCTGCCGGGCGCCGTCGAACCGAAATCGGGGCTGACCTATCTGTTCGGCGGCGACAAGCTGGCGCGCGACGTGTTTTCGCGCATGGTCTATGGCAGCCAGATCGTGTTGATCATCGCGCCTGCCGCGACCGGCTTCGCGCTGATGGTCGGCATCACGCTCGGCCTGCCCGCCGGCTATTACGGCGGCAAGATCGACACCGTGCTGTCGTTCCTGGCCAATCTCGTGCTGGCCTTCCCGGTCATCCTGCTGTTCTATCTTTTGGTGACGCCGGGCATCATGGATACGCCGATCCCCTATGGCATGGCCGGCGTGTTCTTCCTGTTCCCGATCATCTTCTTCAGCGTGCTGTTCTGGACCCGCTACAAGAACCGGCCCGACCGGCTATACATCCTGCTCGGCATCACCCTGATCCTCGGCGGCTGGATCTATGCCGGCCTGGTCTTCGACGCCGATCCGCTGAAGATCGTGCATATCGACCCCAACCAGCTCAACATCTTCGTGGCGGTGGTGTTCGCCTCCAGCCCCGGCGTGTTTCGCATCGTGCGTGGCCTGGTGATGGACATCAAGACGCGCGATTATGTGGCGGCGGCGCAGACACGCGGTGAATCGCCCTGGTACATCATGCTGTGGGAGATCCTGCCCAATGCGCGCGGGCCACTGATCGTCGACGCCTGCCTGCGCATCGGCTACACCACCATCCTGCTCGGCACGCTCGGTTATTTCGGCCTTGGCCTGGCGCCGGAAAGTCCGGACTGGGGCACCGCGATCAAGGACGCCAGCCGCCTGCTGCGCTCCTTCATCCACCCAGCGTTGCCGCCGACGATCGCACTGATGTCGTTCGTGCTGGGCTTGAACCTGCTCGCCGACTCGCTGCGCGAACAATCGATGAAAGACTGATCTCGCGGGTTTCGACCCGATGCGCCTGAGAGAAACAGGCCCGAAAGAACCAGGATTGGAGCGACCCATGAACGAGGCAGTTCGAAATCCCGCCACGCCAACCAATGGGCCGGCCAACGCGCCGATCATCGAGATCGAGAACCTGTCGATCTCCTTCTTCACCCGCAAGGGCGAGATCCCGGCCGTCATGGATTTTTCCTGCACCGTCATGCCGGGGGAGGCGATGGGCATCGTCGGCGAATCCGGCTGCGGCAAGTCGACCGTGTCGCTCGGCATCATGCGCGACCTCTCCAACATCGGAAAAATCGTCGGCGGCAAGATCAAGTGTCAGGGCAAGGACATGGGCGAGCTCTCCGACGAGGAGTTGCGCTCCATTCGCGGCAACAAGATCGCGATGATCTACCAGGAGCCGATGGCGAGCCTGAACCCGGCGATGAAGGTCGGCCAGCAATTGATGGAAGTGCCGCTGATCCACGACAAGGTGTCGAAGGAAGAGGCCTATAAGCGCGCGCTCGAAATGGTGCGCTCGGTCAAGCTGCCGGACCCCGAGCGTATGATGCGCTCCTATCCGCACCAGCTTTCGGGCGGCCAGCAACAGCGCATCGTCATCGCCATGGCGCTGCTGTCGAAGCCGGCGCTGCTTTTGCTCGACGAGCCGACGACGGCGCTCGACGTGACGGTGGAGGCGGGCATCGTCGACCTGGTCAAGGGGCTGGGCGAGAAGTTCGGCACGTCGATGATCTTCGTGTCGCACAATCTCGGCCTGATCCTCGAAACCTGCGACCGCATCACGGTGATGTATTCGGGCGAGGCGGTGGAGACCGGCAAGATCAAGGATGTCTTCGACAGGATGCGCCATCCCTATACGCAAGGGCTGTTCCGCTCGATCCCGCTGCCCGGCGCCGACAAGAATTCACGGCCGCTGATCTCGATTCCCGGGCAGCTGCCGCTACCGCACGAGCGGCCCAAGGGCTGCAATTTCGGCCCGCGCTGCCACCATTTCGTGGAGGGCGTCTGCAACGCCGCCGAAATCCCGATGATCGAGGTCGCGGGTCACGAAGGCCATTTCTCGCGCTGTGTGCGTT
>NZ_RZQY01000407.1:0-5382 GCF_003998575.1 Mesorhizobium sp. M7A.F.Ca.CA.001.10.2.1
CGTCTGGGTCGAGCGCCCATGGCCACGCCGATCATGGGCAATGACACGGTAGCCTTGTGACAGGAAGAACAGCATCTGGGCGTCCCAATCGTCGCTGCTCAACGGCCAGCCATGATGGAAGACGACAGGCTGCCCGGTCCCCCAGTCCTTGTAGTAAATCTGCGTTCCGTCCTTGGTGGTGATCGTACCGCTGCCGGAGCTGGGCTTGGTTTGCGAGGTCATCTCAATCTCCTTGTGGTTATTTCCGCGATAAACAATATCGCGATAACCATATAGCTAACGCGGCACAAAACCCTTGTCCACAAAAATATGTATCGCGATATCATTTTTCGTGGTATCGAATTGATGCCCATATTGGCAAAAGGAATGCGCCGTGCCTCTCCCGTTGGACAATCAGCTCTGTTTCACGCTCTATGCCACCAGCATGGCGATAAACCGCACCTACAAGCCGATGCTGGACGAGATGGGCATCACCTATCCGCAGTACCTGGTGCTGAACGCACTTGGAGAGGCCGATGGGATGTCGGTCGGCACCATCGCCAACCGGTTGGCTTTGGAATCGAGCACCGTCACGCCGCTGGTGAAGCGAATGGAGCAAGCCGAGCTGGTGACCCGCCAGCGCAGCCAGACCGACGAACGCCAGGTGCAGGTCGACCTGACATCAGCCGGACGCGCGCTGCTGGTCCAATGCAACTGTCTGAACGAGACCTTGGTCGAACGCTCGGGCATGACGCTTGCCGAGCTCGATGCCTTGAACCGGCAGATCCAGGCGCTACGCAACGCGTTGACCAGCGACCGGTAGCCCCTAGGTAGCCGCTTGGCCCAGTCATGGGTTGATTGCAATCAGTACGGCTTTTGAGGGCGGCTAAGCCAAACGTCGGAAAGAGGCCACCATCATGCGGACTTAAGCACGGCAAATGACCGTTTGCGCATGGCCCGCTTTGCCTGGAAACTGGCGGCGGGAGCGGGGCGGCCGACATGGAAGCCCTGGATCTTGTCTATGCCGAATTCGCGCATCAAAGCCATCTGTTCGTCGGTTTCCACCCCTTCGACCAGGATCTTGTGGCCGCGATTTCGAACCAGGGTGATGATGTCCTGCAGCATCGCCTTGCCGCTCAGGGAGCTGCAGTCGTGCAGAAACGATCGGTCGATCTTCACCGTGTCGAAATCGATCAGGCGAAGCCACGAAAGGCCCGCAAAGCCCGTCCCGAAATCATCAAGCCATATCTTGATCCCGAGCAGCTTCAGGTCGCTGATGCAGCGCAGAATGTCCGAGTGCATCTCCATCTCCAGCCCTTCGGTGATCTCGAAGGCCAGCCTGCTGCCGGCGACGCCGGTTTCGCCCAGAATGGTCGCGACAGACGTTGCGAAGCCAGGTGTCTTAAGCTGGATCGGGGAGACGTTGACGCTGACGACACGGACGTGGTCGTCAGCCAGGAGTTCGGCGCACACCGTCCTTATCGCCCAGCGCCCGAGTTCCAGGATCGCGCCGGTTCGCTCGGCGACGGGAATGAACAGGCTCGGCGGAACCGATGTGCCGTCCAGCATTTTGAGGCGCATCAGAGCCTCCACCGCTTCAACCCGGTCCGATTTGACATCCTGGATAGGCTGATAAACCAGTGAAACGAGATTCTGGCCGATCGCGATCTTCAGCAAGGCCGCGATGTTCTCGCTCTCGTCGCTGCTTTGCGGATCGGTTGGATCGAACAGCCGGGCACAATTTCGGCCGCCGGCTTTTGCCAGATAGAGAGCGCGATCGGCCTCGTGGATGATCTTCTCCAGCTTGGCGCCGGTCTGCGTCCTGGTGAATGCGGCGCCAACGCTCACCGTTACGATCGAGACGCCGTCGCGCCGCAGTTCGTGCGTCAGCGCCAGGTTCTCGACCGTGCTGCAAATGGCTTCCGCTATATCCAGTATCTGCTCTTTTTTCTCCATGCGAGCCAGGACGATGAACTCTTCACCGCCATAGCGGCCGATGGAGCCATTATACTGCTTGATCATGTCGCTAAGGGCATTGGCGACATGGATCAGGCAGCGGTCGCCTTCCTGATGGCCGTAGCAGTCGTTGAATTTCTTGAAGAAGTCCACGTCGATGAGGATCGCCCCGAAGCTGGTACCGACCTTTTGCCAATCGCTCCAGTAGTCCCGCAGCTTCTCGTCGATCGCGCGCCGGTTCTCCAGACCCGTCAGCGGATCGGTCCGCGACAACCTCAGCAGGGCCTTGCCGCGTTCGGTCGCCTCATTGTGCTGGATCTTGGCTTCCAGGGCATTCAGAAAGACGTTGTAGCGTTCCTCATTCAGTTTCCAGTTCACATACGAGGTGAACGTGAAACAGGATATATAGAAAGCCCCGAATACCATTTTGTATGTAAGGGTTGAAGGAACGAAGTAATTTACGATGTAAAGTATACACAATATTATTGCCGAGGTTACGATAGAAAGCTTGAAATTGAACGTAAAGAAAAGATTTGCGCTCATCATGAATATGGTCCCAAAGACCATGTAGTAAGAGACGCTTTCCTTGTCCGCGCCAAGAACCGCTGGGCACAACCAACCAACATAGCCGAAGATGATGGCTCCGGCGCAGGTCACGTCGAGCCATTCCGTTCCAATCCCCCGGCGAAGCTGTGCTTCGAGGATCAAAAGCGCGCTCAAGCCGACTGCGAAGCGCGCCGTGATCGTGTAGGCAGCAACATCCGGGATCAGCAGCAGATCCGTTGCCGAAAACAAGAGATAGATCGCAACCGCAATCCAGAGCCCTGGCCTGGCTTCTCCTCTTCGCGTCGCCTGCGCTTCGGTGCGGTAAAGGGTGCGGAGCTCGTCGGCGCTCAGTTCATAGCGCGGCTCGTACGGCTCCGCATCAACCGTATCGACCAATACGGAGGACAGGTGTTCGTTCATCACAATAGACCCCGTTTGAAAGGGATTTTGTTTTCCGAACTCATTTCCAGCTTCTGCCCCCACGCGGGCCGGCTCCTTTGGACGCGACGGCGATTGCGACGCCGGGCAAACAAATGCAATCGCGCAAGACAAGTTTCCGTTAACTCGAACCCGGAATTCGGGCCGGAAGCCGTCTAAAGAGGAACATGGTTGGCGGGAAATTAATCATAACGATAAAATGCCGTCAGCCCGACATTGGCAAATGGAGCATTCTACGCAATAAGTTAACCGACTGTTAACTATGGAGTGATGGCGTGCAGACCGTTCTTGATGGCAAAAGCTTGATTACTGCCGCGATGCTCGCCGGCACGCTGCCTCGGGGAAAGCTCGAGCATCATGGCGAAGCGTTCGAAACCGCGCGCGCGGAGCTGGCGCTCATTCTCCACGCGACACAGCAGCAGATCGAACAGGACAAGAACCCCGCCGAGATCGTCGGTCGCTTGCTGTCCTTCCTCAATGGCCTGCATTCCAAGGTTCATCCCGACGTCTGGCATGCGTTGATACCGGTGGCGCAGAACCATCCGATCCTGAAGTATTTTCTCGAGGATCCGCTGACGCACTGGTCCTTCACCAAGCCCAGGGGCTATTCCGGCGACGCGCAGTTGCTTGATTACATCTATTGCGATCCGCACGTGGCAGAGAGCGTGGCCAACGCCTCGGAGATCGGCAAGGCGCTCTATAGCCATACCCAGAACGTACCCTCATGCGTCGCGGCACGGGAACGACGCGACCTCCTGACCCGATATGTCGACGAGATTGCGGTCAAGAATGGACCGCAAACCGAGATCCTGGCGATCGCGGCCGGCCATTTGCGGGAGGCCAATCGCTCGGTCGCCTTGACGGAGGGCCGTCTCAAGCGCTGGGTTGCGCTCGATCAGGATCCCCAGAGCGTTGGGCTGATCGCGCGCGACTTCCAGGGCACCGCGGTCGAAGCCATCGACGGCTCGGTGCGAACCGTGCTCACGCGGGGTCACAAGCTCGGCAAGTTCGATTTCATCTATGCCTCCGGCCTTTACGACTACCTCGCCCACAACGTCGCGGTGAAACTCACGAAGACCTGCCTGCAGATGCTGAAGCCGAACGGGACGTTCCTGTTTGCGAACTACGCCGAGGGCACGCCTGACGCCGGCTACCGGGAGACATTCATGGACTGGGTGTTGCTGCTGCGATCGGAGGTCGATATGTGGAACATCGTCAATGCCAGCGTCGACCGCAACACCGTCGAGGCGCGGGTGTTCTTCGGCGAGAACCGCAACGTGCTTTATGCCGTCATCGAAAAGCGCGGATAGCGACCGCCTGGACTGCACCAGCCTGGGCGTGCCTTTGGCTTGCACCTCCGGCCGCCTTCCGCTATAGAGCCGCCACCCGCGTAGACACCCTTGGAGGCAACGCGGCGGAAGGCCGCCTTCCCGCATGATCCCGAAAAGTGGATTCCGGTTTTCGGACCAGATCATGCATGGGTATGTCGGCTTTCGACGTTTACGGTCCAGGCACTCTGCCAACCGTGAGCGCTCCAGTAAACCGAAAGGAAATGCCATGAGCCACGACACTTACGAGCTCAAGGCCGAAGCACGCGAACAGGTCGGTAAGGGGTCCGCCCGTGCAGTTCGCCGCAACGGTAAAGTGCCTGCAGTAATCTATGGTGACAAGCAGCCTCCCCTGGCTATCGCGCTCACCTACAAGGATATCTACTACAAGATCCATGGCGGTGGGTTTCTGACCACGATCGCCACGATCGATGTCGACGGCAAGAAGATCCAGGTCCTGCCGAAGGACTTCCAGCTCGACCCGGTCAAGGATTTCCCTGTCCATGTCGACTTCCTGCGCATCGGCAAGGACACCGAAGTCAATGTCGACGTGCCTGTCCACTTCATCAACGAGGACAAGTCGCCCGGCATCAAGCGCGGCGGCGTGCTCAACATCGTGCGTCACGAAGTCGAGTTCCACTGCCCGGCCAATGCGATCCCGGAGTTCATCACCGTCGATCTCACCGGCGCCAACATCGGCGACTCGATCCACATCTCGGCGGTCAAGCTGCCGGCTGGCGTCAAGCCTGTGATCTCCGACCGCGACTTCACCATCGCGACCATTGCCGGTTCGTCGGCGATGAAGCCGGAGACGGAAGAGACGGCTGAAGCAGCTGCACCTGAAGCGGCTCCTGCCGCCGACGAGAAGTAACTCTTTCACGCCCGGAGCAGGCGATGCTGCTGTTTGCAGGTCTCGGCAATCCGGGCGCGAAATACGCTGACAACCGCCACAATGTCGGTTTCATGGCGGCGGACGCAATCGCCCGCCGCCATTCCTTTTCGCCCTGGTCGAAGAAATTCCAGGGCCTCATTTCCGAGGGCACGCTCGGCGGCGAAAAAATCGTCCTGATCAAGCCGCAGACCTTCATGAACCTGTCCGGCCAGTCGGTCGGCGAAGCACTGCGCTTCTACAAGC
>NZ_RZQY01000408.1:0-5358 GCF_003998575.1 Mesorhizobium sp. M7A.F.Ca.CA.001.10.2.1
TGGTCGAGACGATGGACACCTTGCGGCCGCGCCGCTGCAGCGCCTCGACCAGCGTGCGGAAATCGCCGTCGCCGGAAAAGATGACATAGTGGTCGACGACATCGGCGAGCTCCAGCGCATCGACCGTGAGCTCGATGTCCATATTGCCCTTGATCTTGCGGCGGCCGGTCGAGTCGGTGAATTCCTTGGCCGGCTTGGTGACCACCTTGAATCCGTTATAGTCGAGCCAGTCGATCAGCGGACGGATCGAGGAGTATTCCTGATCCTCGACCAGCGCCGTGTAATAATAGGCGCGCAGAAGATAGCCACGTTTCTGGAAGCTCGACAGGAGCTTGCGATAGTCGATGTCGAAGCCGAGCGCGCGCGACGTCGCATAGAGATTGGCGCCGTCGATGAATAGGGCGATTTTTTCACGAGGGTCGAACATGGAAAATATTCCTTCTCGAAATAAACGGCCGTCTAAACGAAATGCGATAGCGACGTTCGGTCAGGCTCATAATAAACCGGCTGACCTCTACGCATCCGAGATAGCGCCAGATTCACGGCAATCCAAGGGCGCGTGCGGCACTGCAAGCAATTGTGATCGGGACACCGAACACATAGGCACAGCCAGTTTTGCCGAATCGGGTGTTTGAACGAAGGATTGGGCGCCCTGCAGCCCGGCCATTGCCATGATGCTTGTATTTTGGCGGCGTTCGGGTTATGGACCGCGCCTGTTTTCCATCAAATCCATCGCATGAAAGGGGCAATCCATGGCCCGCGTAACCGTTGAAGATTGCATCGACAAGGTCGACAACCGCTTCGAACTGGTGCTGCTTGCCGGCCACCGTGCCCGGCAGATCAGCCAGGGCGCGCCGATCACCGTGCCGCGTGACAACGACAAGAACCCGGTCGTGGCGCTGCGCGAGATCGCCGATGAGACGCTGTCGCCCGACGACCTCAAGGAAGATCTGATCCATTCGCTGCAGAAGCATGTCGAGGTCGACGAGCCCGAGGCCGACGGCGAGGCGATTGCCGATCAGACCGGCACCGCCGTTGCTGCCACCGACGCCGATGACGCCGAGGAGAACATCACCTTCGACCGCATGACCGAGGAAGATCTCCTGGCCGGCATCGAGGGTCTGGTGCCACCGGAAAAAAGCGACGACTACTAAGAGCCTGGATCAAGCATCCGGCACTTCCGTCCTGGCAGTTTCGTGGCTATCTATGACATGCGCCGTACAGCAGTGCGGCGCATGATTCATTTCACCGCTGCGAGATCCCGCCCATGATGCGTCAGTATGAGCTTGTCGAGCGCGTCCAGCGCTACAAGCCTGACGTCAACGAGGCGTTGCTCAACAAGGCCTATGTCTATGCCATGCAGAAGCATGGCCACCAGAAGCGCGCTTCCGGCGACCCGTATTTCTCGCACCCGCTCGAAGTCGCCGCCATCCTCACCGAGATGCATATGGACGAGGCGACGATCGCGGTCGCCCTGCTGCACGACACGATCGAGGACACGACCGCCACACGGGCTGAGATCGACGATCTGTTCGGCCCCGAAATGGGCAAGCTGGTCGAGGGCCTGACCAAGCTGAAGAAGCTCGATCTCGTCTCGAAGAAGGCCGAGCAGGCGGAAAACCTGAGAAAGCTTCTGCTGGCGATTTCAGAAGATGTCCGCGTGCTGCTGGTCAAGCTCGCCGACCGCCTGCACAATATGCGCACCCTCGACCACATGCCGGAGGCCAAGCGCCTGCGCATCGCCGAGGAGACGATGGATATCTACGCGCCGCTGGCCGGCCGCATGGGCATGCAAGGCATGCGCGAGGAGCTGGAAGAGATCGCCTTCCGCTTCATCAATCCGGAAGCCTATCGCGCCGTCACCGCACGGCTTGCCGAAATCTTCGAGCGCAACAAGGGCGTGCTGACGGACATCGAAAAGGCGCTGTCCACGCTGTTCGAGAAGCATGCGATCAACGCCGGCGTGAAGAGCCGGCAGAAGAAGCCGTGGTCGGTGTTCCGCAAGATGGAGGCCAAGGCGCTGTCCTTCGAGCAGCTCTCGGATATTTTCGGCTTCCGCGTCGTCGTCGACACGGTCGAGGATTGTTACAGGGCGCTTGGCGCCATCCACACCGCGTGGTCGATGGTGCCCGGCCGCTTCAAGGACTACATCTCGACGCCGAAGCAGAACGATTATCGGTCGATCCACACCACCATCGTCGGCCCGTCGCGCCAGCGTGTCGAGCTGCAAATCCGCACCCGAGAGATGAACAAGATCGCCGAATACGGCGTCGCTGCCCATTCGATCTACAAGGACACCGGCGGCAAGACGAATGGCGCCGCCCACGCGATTTCGAAGGAAACCAACGCCTACGCCTGGCTGCGGCGCACCATCGAGCAGCTTGCCGAGGGCGACAATCCCGAGGATTTCCTCGAAAATACCAAGCTGGAGCTGTTCCAGGACCAGGTGTTCTGCTTCACCCCGAAAGGCATGTTGATTGCGCTGCCGCGCGGCGCGACGCCGATCGATTTCGCCTACGCGGTGCACACCGATGTCGGCGACACCTGCGTCGGTGCCAAGGTCAACGGCCGCATCATGCCGCTGATGACGGAGCTGAAGAACGGCGATGAGGTCGAGATCATCCGCTCCAAGGCGCAGGTGCCGCCGGCGGCATGGGAATCGGTCGTCGTCACCGGCAAGGCGCGCTCGGCCATCCGCCGTGCCACCAAGAACGCCATCCGCAAGCAATATTCGGGTCTCGGCATCCGCATCCTGGAACGCGCCTTCGAGCGTGCCGGCAAGACCTTCACCAAGGAGAGCCTGAAGCAGGTGCTGCACAGGCTGGCGCGCAAGGACATCGAGGATGTGCTGGCCTCCGTCGGGCGCGGCGAGCTCGCCTCCACCGACGTCATGAAGGCGGTATTCCCCGACTACAAGGATGAGCGCGTCACTACGGCCGTCCCCAAGCCGCGCGAGGAGGGCTGGTCGAAGATCCGCAATGCCGCCGGCATGTTGTTCCAGATTCCGGGTCGTGCCGCGCGCAAGGACAAGGACCAGCCACGCGATGGCGCCGTGCCGATTCGCGGCGTGCGCGGCGATCTGCCGGTGCGTTTCGCGCCGGAAGGGGCAGTGCCTGGCGATCGCATCGTCGGCATCGTCCAGCCGGGCACCGGCATCACCATCTATCCGATCCAGTCGCCGGCGCTGCAGGCGTTCGATGACCAGCCCGAGCGCTGGATCGACGTGCGCTGGGACATCGATGAGCGCACCAAGGAACGCTTTCCGGCGCGTGTCTCGGTCACCGCCATCAACGCGCCGGGGTCACTCGCCGATATAGCGCAGGTGGTTGCCTCGAACGACGCCAATATCCATACGCTGTCGATGGTGCGCACTGCGCCCGACTTCACCGAAATGCTGATCGATCTCGAAGTCTGGGATCTCAAGCACCTCAACCGGCTGCTGTCGCAGCTCAAGGACAATTCGAGCGTCAGCGACGCAAGACGCGTAAATGGCTAGATCATGCTCCGGTTTCGGACAAAGTCATGGTCAATCAAAAAGAGGCAGAAATGAACACCGATGAAGTGCTGGGCATTTTCCGCGAGGCGGGTGCTGTTCTGGAAGGGCATTTCATTTTGACCTCGGGCCTGCGCAGTCCGGTCTTCCTGCAGAAGGCGCGCGTGTTCATGCATGCCGACAAGACCGAGCTACTGTGCAAGGCGCTGGCGGAGAAAATCCGCGCAGGCGTGCCCGGCAAGATCGACTATGTCGTCGGCCCGGCGATCGGCGGGCTGATCCCAGCCTACGAGACCTCGCGCCATCTCCGCGTGCCGGCGATCTGGGTCGAGCGGGAAGGCGGCGAGTTCCGCTTGCGCCGCTTCGAGATCGCCAGGGGTTCGCGTGTCGTCATCGTCGAGGACATCGTCACCACTGGCCTGTCGATCCGAGAGACCATCGAGTGCCTGCGCGATCTTGGCGCCGAGGTAGTGGCCGCGGCCTGCATCATCGACCGTTCGGCTGGCAAGACCGATGTCGGTGTGCCGCTCATCGCGCTGGCCGAGTATGAGGTCCCGGCCTATCCGGCCGACCGGCTGCCGCCGGAGCTTGCCGCCATCCCGGCGATCAAGCCCGGCAGCCGCAACATCTGACGGGGCATTTTTTTCGCCCAACAGTGTGCGGCGGTTTTGGGGAAAGCGACATGCGTGAAGACAAATTGGAAATGATCACCGGCATCGATCATTTCGTGCTGACGGTCGCTTCGCTGGAAGTGACCTGTGAGTTTTACCAGCGCGTGCTGGGTTTTGAGCGCATCGACGCGGCGGATCGGCCGACGGCGCTGGCTTTCGGTATCCATAAGATCAATGTGCATGAGGTCGGCCGCACTTTCGAGCCGAAGGCGAAGTCGCCGGCTCCGGGCTCGAGCGATTTCTGCCTGGTCACGGACGGGCCACTGGATGAGGTCCGTGCCCGGCTCGCGGCCAATGGTGTGGCGGTGGAACTCGGTCCGGTTGAACGTGTCGGGGCCCGCGGTCCGATGATGTCGGTCTATTTCCGCGACCCGGACGGCAATCTGGTCGAGGTCAGCGAATACCTGCCGTAGCGCTGGTGCTCTTCGAAAAAGCGACTGCCAGTTTTCCTTAAATTCGCCGCGATTGTCCAATGTTCGAAGCATGAACCACCCCGAGGGGCGGCGACGAGTGCGCATCGGACAGACGGTGCTTGGTTGTTCTTCTGTCAGCGCGTCGTTATATCATGCTTGCGATTGCCATTGGGTGATCGTCAAGCGCAAGATGTGGCTACCACGCCCGGCTAAGGTGCCGTTGCGGGAGCCGTGGAACGGGAACAGAGTGCTTTTTCGACGCCGCAAGCCTGATGGCCTTTATGAGCGGGTGCGTACCTACCTTTGGCCGCGCCGCTCATTTTCGCGCTCGCTTCAGTATTTTTCCAAGCGCATCCTGCGGCTGAAGGCCACACCGCATGCGGTGGCGGCCGGCGTTGCAGCGGGGGTCTTCGCTTCATTCTTTCCCGTCGGTTTCCATTTCATCATCGCTGCCCTCCTGTGCTGGGTGATCGCCGGCAATCTGGTGGCGGCCGCTCTCGGCGCGGTTTTTTTCGGCAACCCCCTGACCTTCCCGTTGCTATGGGGGGCGTCGTGGGAAACGGGCAAGCTCATCCTGCATGACCGCTTGCCGACGCATGGGCCGCCGGCACATCTGGGCGAGATGTTGCACAACCTCTCCTTCGCGCAATTGTGGAAACCGGTCCTTGAACCGATGCTGATAGGCGCGGTTCCGCTCGGGCTCGCCTTCGGGCTGCTGTTTTACGCCATCACGCGCTGGGGCATGAACGCTTTCCGCGAACAGCGGTGCAAACGTCTGGCC
>NZ_RZQY01000409.1:0-5351 GCF_003998575.1 Mesorhizobium sp. M7A.F.Ca.CA.001.10.2.1
GCCCGGTGCCGGCCAGGATGAGCTTGCGCACAAGCCTGGGCTCGGTCAGCACGATCTCCTGCGCCACGAAGCCGCCGAGCGAGAAACCGAAGAGATCGACTTGATCGAACCCCAGCGCCCGGACAAAGGCGACCGCATCCCGTGCCATCTCGGCGATGCGTGACGGCGTTTTGCCGCCTGAAGCACCAACGCCCCTGTTGTCGAAGGCAATCACCCACCGGGTCGCGGCGAGGCCATCGACGATGCGTGGATCGAAATTGTCCAGTTGAGCGCCGAGATGGTTCAGCAGGATTACCGGCACGCCCGTCCTTGGTCCGAGCTGCCGATAGACGAATGCCGTGCCGCCGACATCGACGGAGTGCGTTGGCGTGTCCTGGAACGATGCCCGTAAGTGGGGCGACCGCTTGAACCCATGTGTCATGCTTGGCACCTCCGCCTTGCGGGGGCTGGCCAATCGTGTTGTCGTTGCCAGTCGCATGTGCGTAAAATCCTCTGCTCGCTGTTGTTCAAACCGGCAGGCGGAACTGTTTGCGCAGGCTCTTGTCGAATATCCCCGCGGGAGCAAAGCGACGCAGCAGGCTGACCTGGCGCGCTGCCCTGCCGGCGGTGTAGCGCCGTTGCGGACGGGCATCGGTCGCTGCTTTGACGACCACCTGCGCCACCACTTCGGGCCGATCGGCGACAGGCATCACATCGCGAAGCAGCGCTTCCAGCGTAGCTCGAGCCTGATCGTATTCCTGCAACGGCGAATCCGGTTGGATCCCGTTCTGGTCGAAGACAGTGCGAACGAATGCCGGCTCGATGACCGAGACGCGGATACTGAAGGCACGAACCTCGTGGTCGAGCGATTCCGAATAGCCCTCGAGCGCGTGCTTGACCGCCGAATAATGCGCTGAATACGGCGCCGGCACCAGTCCCAGCACAGAGCCGATATTGACGATGCGCCCCTCGCCACGCCGCCGCATCGACGGCAGCACCGCATTGGTCATGCGGATGACGCCGAACAGATTGACGTCGAACAAGGCCTGCACCTGTGCAATCGAGAATTCCTCGGCGCCTCCAAGCTGGCCGACGCCGGCATTGTTGACCAAGAGGTCGATCCGGCCGGTCTGCGACAGCACCGTAGAAACGAGTGCGGCAACGGCCTCACCGTCGGTCACGTCGCAAACCAGCATGGTCACCCCGTCCGGGCCGTTGTCGGCCTTGCGCCGGCTGGTTCCGAAGACTGTGAACCCCGCCTTTGCCAGAGCCTCGGCACTGGCGCGGCCAATGCCCGAAGAGGCTCCCGTCACAACAGCGGTTTTTTCGGAATTCGCATTCATTTCGTGCTCCAAAATCATGAGGGCTAGCTTTTTTGCGCCCGTTGAATTACAGTCGTAATATCAGATTACACTCATAATGCAATAGCAGAAAGGAATAGCAGCCATGCGCTACGAAAAGGGCCGGAAGGACGCCTCGCGCGGACGGATCCTGGAGGTCGCGGCAGAACGCTTTCGCGGCGACGGCATCGCCGCGTCCGGACTGGCGACCATCATGAGCGACGCCGGGCTGACGAACGGCGCCTTCTATCCGCACTTTCAATCCAAGGCGCAGCTTGTCCGCGAAAGCGTGGCGGCGGCGATGGAGCTTCAGGCGCAGCAACTGGCAGAAGCATTAGCTTCGGGCGTGGAGATGGCCATCGGCACGTATCTGTCGGCCGAGCACCGGGACAATCCCGGAAAGGGCTGCGCGTCAGCCGCGCTGCTGCCGGAGCTCGCCCGTCAGCCGCCTGAGACGCGTGAAGCCTATACAGACCACCTGCTGGCTTTGGTGCGCCAGTTGGCGCAAGCGCTACCGCAGGCCAAGGATCCGGAGGGCGTGGCGCTGGCTGTCTTCGCAACGCTCCTCGGCACGCTGCAAATGGCCCGCGCCGTGGGCGGAACGGAATTGTCCGATCGCATCCTCTCGGTGGGGAAAGATGCGGCGAAGACGCTGATCGAGCAGCGTTAGCGCTCCAGGAAGCTGACAGTGAGGAACATGCCGGGCGCGGATAGCCGATCCGTCAGATCTTCCGGCTGGCCAGCAGCCTTGTCAGCCAGTCCGGATTCATTTCCGGAACAGAGGACAAAAGCCGTTCGGTATAGGCCGCGTGCGGTGGCGTGAGAACTTCGCTCTTCAATCCCTGCTCGACGACTTTGCCGCGGTGCATGACGACGATTTCGTCGGCTATCGCGCGCACCGTAGCAATGTCATGGGTAATGAAGATGTAGCTCATTCCGAGTTCACGTTGGAGACGTATGAGAAGCTTGAGAATTTCCTCTTGGACGATCTGGTCGAGCGCGGACGTGATCTCGTCGCAGATGATAAGCTCCGGATCGGCAGCCAACGCCCGGGCAATGCAGACGCGCTGTTTTTGGCCACCCGACAGCTCGCCAGGCAGGCGTTCCAGAAAATCTTCGCTCATCTCGACCATGTGCATAAGTTCGCCGATCCGGCGATCCCTCCGCGCGCCCTTAAGGCCGAGGTAGAATTCGAGCGGCCGAGCTATGACTTCTTCGACCGTTTGGCGCGGATTCAGGGCGTTGTCGGGCATCTGATAAATCATCTGTATGCGGCGCAGGACCTCTTTCGGCCGCGTCTTCAGGCCCGTGGAAAGAAGCTGGCCGGCAAAAGAAATCGAGCCTGAAATTGGCGGCAAAAGGCCGGTGACGACTCGAGCGAGCGTCGATTTCCCCGAACCGGATTCGCCGACCACAGCCACGGTTCTTCCGCGCGGAACCTTGATGGAGACATCCTGGAGCACCTTGACCTTTCCTGCATAGGCCGCGGTAACGTTGTCTATCGTCAGCAGATAGTCATCGGCTGGAACTTCGGGCTTGGCGAGCTTGCGTACGGCCCAGAGCGTTTTTGTATATTCCTGGCTGGGTGAGGCCAGCATCTGGCGTGTGTCTGCCTCCTCCACGGTACGTCCGTGGCGCAGAACCATGATACGATCCGCCATTTGCGCCACCACCGCCAGGTCATGCGTCACATAGATTGCAGCGGTGCTGAGTTCCTCCACGATGTTGCGAATGGAAGCTAGAACTTCAACCTGCGTGGTCACGTCGAGCGCCGTTGTTGGCTCGTCGAATATTATGAGGTCCGGACGACAAGCCATTGCCATCGCTGTCATTGCCCGTTGCAACTGCCCGCCGGAGACCTGATGAGGATAACGAAAGCCTATGGTCTCCGGTTCTGGGAGTTGAAGGCGTCGATAAAGATCGACGGCGCTCCGGTTCGCCTCTTCCCGGCCGGCAAGTCCATGCGCCACCGCGGTTTCGACGGTTTGTTCCAAGAGCCGATGTGCCGGATTGAAAGAGGCAGCCGCGCTTTGCGCGACATAGGCAATGCGGGAGCCCCTGAGGCGACGGCGCCCTTTTTCATTGACTGCCAGAAGATCAATCCCGTCGAACAGGACCGAGCCTTGCGTGATCCGGCAGCCCGGCTTGGCATAACCCATTGCGGCAAGGCCAATGGTAGACTTGCCGGCGCCTGACTCTCCGATCAGCCCAAGAACCTGGCCCCGCTTCAGCGTCAGATCGACCCCGTGGACAATGGGATGCCACCGCTCATCCGAGAACCCCTCCACATGCAGATTGCGGATTTGAAGCAGATCCTTTCCTTTTTCGCGTGGGCCTGGGCCGCTACTTTTCATCCCGCAACCCGCTTGTTGCTTGCAGGAACCAGTCCACCACGAAATTCACGGACACGGTAAGGAGAGCAATCGCGCCGGCCGGAAGTAGCGGGGTGACATCGCCGTAGGTGATCAGGGTCGCGTTCTCGCGCACCATTGATCCCCAATCGGCCGTCGGCGGCTGAATACCGACGCCGAGAAACGACAGCGCCGCGACTGTCAGGAAGACGAAGCAGAATCGCAAGCCGAACTCGGCGACCAGTGGCGGCATGACATTGGGAAGGATTTCCTTGGCGATGATCCATTTCGGTCCCTCGCCGCGCAATCGTGCCACCTCGACATATTCCATCACCGCCACGTTAAGCCCGACGGCGCGAGAAAGCCGAAAGACCCGGGTGGAATCCAGAAGCGCAATGATGACAATCAGGCTCGTGATCGACGAGCCGAAGATCGTCAGCAGCACCAGCGCGAAGATCAGACTCGGGATTGACATCAGCACGTCCACTGCACGCGACAAGATCTGGTCGAGCCACCCCCTGTACAATGCGGCAAGAAGGCCGAGCGAGACGCCGACCGCGAAGGACAGTAACGTGGTCGCGACCGCGATAGCGATGGTATTGCGCGCACCGTAGATCAAGCGGGTGAGCATGTCGCGGCCGAGCTGATCGGTTCCCAGTTTGAACTCCTGGCTCCACGGCGCGAAGGCTTCGCTGAAAACCTGCGTCTCGCCATATGGGGCTATCCAGTGCGCGAAGACCGCAACAAAGACGTAGCCGAGGATCACGACGATGCCGAACCATGCGCTGAACGGTGCCTTCTTCAGCGCAGTTTTCGCCCGGGTGGCACGCGAGCGCCTCAGCCTTTGAACCGCCGCGACAGATTCGGATCTGGTCATCGTGGGTGCAAGAGCCTGGGATTGGTGGCGATGGAAATAATGTCGGCTAGCAGGTTGAGAAGGATGTAAGTCGCGGCGAAAATCAGGGCGCAGGCCTGGACAACCGGAACATCCCTGGATTTCACCGCGTCAACCATCAGCTGGCCGATGCCGGGGTAGACGAAAACGACCTCGACCACGACCACTCCGACGATGAGATACGCCAGGTTGAACGCCACCACAGTGACGATCGGAGCCCAGGCATTGGGCAGGGCATGCCTCAGCACGATCACCATCGGGGACATTCCCTTGAGGCGCGCCATATCGATGTAGGGGCTTGCCAGCATGTTGATGATGGCCGCTCGGGTCATGCGCATCATGTGGGCCACGATTACCAGCGTAAGCGTGATTGCCGGCAGGGCGACTTTCCAGAGATGCTCCCAAAATGGCGTCTGATCGTTCACATTCGACAATGTCGGAAATTTGGGAACCGCATTGAGCATCCAGTTCAGCAAGACAGTGAGCCAATGAGGCAGCGTTTGAGCGAAATCGGATCCGATGAACGTGTCGCGCGAGATCACCAGGTAGGCGAGCATATAGGCGACGAAAAATTCCGGGAATGAAATGGTTGTCAGTGTCGCGACATTCACCAGCCGGTCGAACCAGCCGTTGCGGTACAGCGCAGCCAGAATGCCAAGCCCCAAGGCCAGAGGAACAGCTATCAGCGCAGTCACCGCTGCAAGGAACATCGTGTTGTAGAGGCGTGGTGCGATGATCTCGGCCACGGTACGCCGATATCCGGTGCGGCTCGCAAACGAAAATCCG
>NZ_RZQY01000040.1:0-18795 GCF_003998575.1 Mesorhizobium sp. M7A.F.Ca.CA.001.10.2.1
GACGACAGCGGCGACTGGTCTTTGAAATCACGGACGACGGCTGAGTATCAGATTGCTGAAGTGCTGCGCGAAAAGATCATCGTCGGTGTCCTCGCGCGTGGACAGAAGCTGAAGCAGGCCGAGATCGCCAAGATGCTCGGCGTCTCGATCACGCCGGTGCGCGAGGCGCTGCGGCTGCTGGAAGCCCAGGGCTATGTGGCGGTGAGTGCCCATCGCGGCGCGATCGTCGCACCCTTCCTGATCGAAGGTGCCGAGGAACTCTACCAGTTACGACAGTTGCTTGAAACGCGCCTGACCGCGGAAGCTGCGCGGCGCATGTCGCCGAACGATCTGTACGTTCTCAAAGCCATCAACCACGATCTTCTCATGGCCGCCAGGGCTGGCGACCGCGCCGCCTGCCAGGAGAAGAATTTTCGCTTCCACTTCCGGCTATACGAACTGGCAGGCCAGGCGCAGACGCTCGATTTCGTGCGCATACTCTGGGCCAAATATCCGCTCGACTTGCTGAGCCAGATGCCGGGCAGGCAGTCGCGCGTTTTCGATGAACACGTGACGCTTCTGGCCGCTCTGGAGCGGGGCGATGTTGAGGGCGCTACGGGTGCGATGGAAGTGCACATCAATACAGGCTGGTCGGAGTTCCTGGCAAACTACAAGATGCCCGTCTTGCCCTGAGGAAGTCGCCTCACCTAGTGACAGTCGCAACTGCGGAGCGCGCCCATGGACATCGTCTGGGGCGATGGCCGCATAGCCAACGACGACTTCGGCTGAATTGTCAGTGTCTCCTATAACCATCGCAGGGGTTCTGTTCCAAACAGGCCAGCAGGGAGGGTCTTTAACGTTTGCTATGAGCGACCCTCATGGCGAGGGTTAGATTCGTCCTTCCGGCGGTTTGCGAACCTCATGATAAAAAGGGGAGGAGAGCATGCTTACCTGGAAGAACAGAGCCGTACGGTTCGCCCGCGTGATCACCGTGGCGGCCTGCACGGCAGCATTTTCGTTGGTCGGGCTGGCGGCTAGTCACGCGGCCGATCCGACGGCCGAGGAGCAGGCAGCCGCGCTGGCCGCCGTGCCGAAGGAGGCGCAGAAATACTACGGCGGCTACTGGTATGCGACCAATATAGTCGCCGATCCGTTCGCTAACTGGAAGCCCCATGCGCCGCCATGGAAGATTTGCCACAATGATTCCTATCTTGGGAATTCGTGGCGCGCCAACCTTGTGGCGGAGCTGAAGGCGCTGACCAAGCAATTGGCCGATCAAGGCCTCGCTGAACCCGAACTCAACGTCACGAACTCTAACGGCGACATCAACCTCGAGCTCACGCAGCTGAAGGCGCAGATCGCGCAGGGCTGTGACCTGATCATGAGCTATCCGGGGTCTGCGACCGGCCTTTGCGCGGGCATCAAGGAGGCTTTCGACAAGGGCATCCTTTTCGTAACCATCGACTCGACGGTCACCTGCCCGGAAGCGCTGAACGTAGCGACCAATCCCTACTATCGCGGTCAGTACGAAGGTGAGTGGATCGCCAAGCAATTGGGCGGCAAAGGTACCGCCCTCATCATGAACGGACAGCCCGGGACCGCGAACACGGTCGCTCAGGAGACAGGTTTCCGGAAGGCCGTCGAGGCGTTTCCCGACATTAAGGTCGCCGGCAGCCTGTTTGGCATGTGGACCGGGTCGGTGGCCAAAACCGAGGTGCTGAAGTTCCTGGCGACGCATCCTGAGCCTGTGCACGCTGTGTTCTCGACAGGCAATATGGGCGTTGGCGTGGGCCAAGCGTTCGAGCAGTCGGGCCGTGCGCTTCCGATCATCACCGAAGTCACCAACCTTTGCAGCCTGCTTGCTTACTGGAAGGAAAAGAACCTCACCGCCAACACCTTTGTCCAGGATGGCGGTCCGATGGCCTATTCCGCCTTCATTCCTGCACTGCACATGATGGCCGGGCAAAAACCGAAGGTGAACACCATCTTCATGCCGCTGCCCAGCATCACGGCGGAGAACTTCAATGACTACTACGACGCTTCCATGACCGTGCAAAGCACCTGCTTCGCCAACGGCAAGGACCTGCACCTCGTGCCGGACTCGTATTTCGAGCAGTTCTTCACCGGCGGCGAGCCGAGAGCCAAGGTTGAGATCGTCTCGACCAACGCCCAGCCGCAGTGAAATGCACCACGATGGGTGCTCGCGTTCAGCGCGGGCACCCATAAGGGAGTTGCGCATCGTGCGCGGCATTGCTTTTCAAAGGATCACACCCGTCGGGTATGAATGGTAGTCGCACTTTGACCGACTTGTCCCTCAAGACCATCCAACGAGTGGCCGGGCCTTTGGCCCCGTTTCTCCTCGCCTTCATCCTTTTCTTTGTCATAAACGTCTTCATTCCCGGCTATGCCAGCGTCATAAGCCTGCTGTCGCTTCTGCTGCTTTCCAGTCTGCTTGGCATCGCCTCGATCGGCCAGACCCTGACGATCGTCATCGGCGGCTTCGACCTTTCGATCCCGGCTGTGATCGGCTTGTCTAACGTGCTGTTCGCGCTGCTTTACGGCGCCGGCTATTCCGCTTTTGCTGCGGCCGTGTTCATTCTAGCGCTGGCGACGCTGATCGGTCTGGCAAACGGCTTTGCATCCCGATACCTGCAGCTCAACCCGCTCGTGGTGACGCTGGCGAGCGGCTCGATCATCCTTGGCGCCATCTGGGCAGGGACGCATGGCGAGGTTTCGGGCTTGGTGCCTGATTGGCTCGTCAACATGGTTTCGGTTATCGGCAAGACCGGTCCCATCCCGCTGCCCGGCTCCGTGGTGATCTGGCTGCTCATCGCCGGCGGCATCCTATTCCTCGAGCGCAAGACCAAGCTCGGCCGCTGGATGTTCGCCGCAGGGGCAAATCCTCGCGCCGCCGAATTGGCCGGCGTGCCGATGCTGCTCGTCTGGATGAGTGTCTACGCGCTCAGTGCCTTCCTGGCAGCGACGACGGGCATTCTACTTGCAGGCTTCAGCGGAGCGGCCGATCCGACCGTCGGCGCAGCCTACCTCTTCACCACTGTCGCAGCAGTCGTCGTCGGCGGCACGCCGCTGACCGGCGGGCGCGGCGGCTATGGGCGCACAATTGCCGGCTGTCTTGTCGTAACAGAACTTAGCACCCTCCTTGTCGGTCTCGGGCTCGACCAGGCGGCACAGCAGATATTCCTCGGTTTCCTGATCGTCGGGCTCGTGGCGCTCTATGGCCGCGAACCGCATCTGAGTATGCGCATATGAAGAGCGCGGTCCATCAGCGCGCGATAGAACCGCCCGCCGACCGCAAGGGCATGCCGCTGCTTCTGTCCGCGGATGGGCTTCGCCGGACATTTGGCGAAACGATCGCGCTTGATTCCTGCTCGCTGTCGATCCGCGAGGGCGAAATCCATGCCGTTGTCGGAGAGAATGGTTCGGGCAAGAGCACGCTGATCAAGATACTCAGCGGCATCGTCCGCGCAGAAGCGGGCACACTGGATTGGCTCGGCCGGCAAGCCAGTTTCGCGAATCCGCGTGCCGCGCAGGACGCCGGCATTGCTACGGTGTTCCAGGAGACGCTGGTCCTTCCAGACATGTCAATTCGTGACAATGTCATGTTGGGCCTGGACGGCATGATCCGTCGCAAGATGACCCCCTTGCGCGAGCGCGAAGCCGTGCGGAAAGCACTGGCGGCTGTCGGTATCGGCAATCTTGATATCGAGCGGCTGGCCGGCACGGTATCGCTCGCCAACCGCCAGATGATCGGCGTCGCACGGTCTCTTATGCGGCCCTGGCGCCTGCTTATCCTCGATGAATCGACCTCCGCGATCGATATCGAAGACCGCGATCGTCTCTTCGAAGTGCTACGAAGTTTCCGTGGCGAAGGGCGATCGATCCTATTTGTCTCGCATCGCATGGACGAGATTCACGCCCTTGCCGATTGCACGACGGTACTTCGATCTGGCCGGAGCGTCGCATCGCTGGAGCGCGGCGCAGTATCGAGCGAAATCCTGCTCGACCTGATGTCGACGCGCGAAGGTGCGCGGGCGGCGGAAGGCGAAGGCTGCGGCGAGACTATTCCCGCCAATGCCGAGGTGATCGTCGGCGTGCGAGGCCTGTCGGTTCTCGAAGGCAAGCCGACACTGGATCTCGACCTTCGTCGCGGCGAGATCATTGGCGTGGGGGGGCTGGAGGGGCACGGCCAGGTCGCCCTGCTGGAGTGCATCGCTGGTCTGCGTCGCGCGCCCACGGGGACAGTGCACGTCGGGACCATGACCATACGGTCGCAACGCGACGCGGCGCGCGCGAAGATCGCGTTCCTGCCGCGCGACCGCAAATCCGAGGGTATCTTCGCCCCGCTGTCGGTGCTCGACAACGTGACCGTATCGGCGCTCGGCTCATTCGCCCGTTGGGGTGTGCTGGGCACAAGGAAGCGGATAGAGGTCGCCGGCGAGGTCACTCGGCGGACCAGGGTCAAGATGGCTGGGCTCGACACGCCGATATCGGCGCTGAGTGGCGGCAACCAGCAGAAGGCGCTACTCGGGCGTCTGATCGCCACCCAACCGCGTGTGTTGGTGTTGAACGATCCGATGCGTGGTGTGGATCTGGGTGCCAAGCGCGACCTCTACGAGGTGCTCAATAATCTCGCTTTGAGCGGCGTTTCCATCCTGATGCTGTCGACCGAACTGGTGGAACTGTGCCTGCTTTGCCACCGGGTGGTTGTGTTTCACGATCACGCCGTCAGCGCGATCGTCGAGCGCGGCGACCTTAGTGAACGCGCATTGATCGATGCGATGTTCTCGCAACGCCGACTGGAGACCTCGACATGAAGTGGCTCGGCGACCGCAGCTACGCATGGCCCGTGCTCATTGCGGTGGTCATTTTTACTGCTCTCAACGCCTTCGCCAGCCCCGCTTTTACCGATGTGACGAACTGGAACGGCATGCTCATCGGCGTGGCGCCGTTCATCATCACCGCCATGGCCCAGACCGCGCCCGTGCTTTCAGGAGAGGGCGGGATCGACCTTTCGGTCGGGCCGCTTGCGGGGCTCGTCAATGCCATGGTGACGTCGATCCTCGTGCCGAATGGGTGGGCCGATCCGGTGACAATCATCGGCGCTTCGCTGGGCGTCGGCATCTTGTCCGGCCTGTTGAACGGCTTCCTCATCGCAGTCGTGCGCGTCCAGCCGATAATCGCAACCTTGGGCACGTTCCTCGCCTTCCAGGGCATTACGCTAGAGATGCTGCCCATGGCCGGCGGTCTGGCGCCGCAATGGCTGCTCGGTCTTGCAGACAGCTATGGCGGACTTTCGGGGATGCTCGTCCTGCTCATCGTGCTTGGCCTTGTCTGGCTGGCGTTCGAGCGGACAGGCTACCGCCGCAACCTGCTCGCCGTTGGAGGGGATGCGCGCGCTGCCTACGCATCGGGCGTCAATGTGGCGGGCGTGCGCATCATCGCCTACGTCATTGGCGGCGTGCTGGCGGCGATCGCTGGGCTGGTGTTTACCGCTGCCCTCGGTTCGGGTGATCCACGCGTCGGCGTTCCGTACACGTTGACCTCCATCGCTGCCGTCGCGCTGGGCGGCATCGCCTTGACCGGCGGGCGAGGGGGCATGCTGGGTGCAGCCGCGGCCGGCACGCTGCTCTTCCTGATCCAGACCCTGTTCACGCTGGCGCAGGTTTCGATCTTCTACATCCAGATCATGTACGGCCTGATCCTTCTGGTTGCGCTGACCTTGAACGCAGCCGGCGAGCGCGCGCGGCGCGGCCGTATGACAAAGCAGCTCGGCTGAGCCGCGTTGCCTCCGCGGCCAAGCAAGTCGTCGCGGCAAGCTTCGCGCATCGCGATGGTTGGATGCTCAACCACGACTTAGCGCCCAAAGCCGTTTGACCTAGACCAATTCATGTCGGTCTTATCGGCCGGTTCTTTTGGGAGGAGATCATGAACATGCTACCAGCTTCGCTGGCACGGCGCGGCGTGGCCGCAGTTGCGTTTTTGGGTGTCTGCGTCTTGGCTTCGCTAAGCGCGGCCGGTGCCGCCAGCGCCCAGGACAAGCCGCGCATCGTCATGCTGGGCGGCCCGCTATGGGATCCCTTTTTCGGCGCGATGAAGAAGGGCGGCGACGACGCTGCTCGTGACCTCAATGTCGACTACCAGTGGATCACCGGCACCGATCCCAACAATTTCGTCGCCGACTACGCCAAGCTGGTGAAGCAGGCCGCGAGCCAGAAGCCGGCCGCCATGGTCATAGGCAACTACTTCCCGGACACGCTCGACCCCATCATCAAGGAGATCACGGCCAGCGGCATCCCGGTCATCATTCAGCATGATGGTGGCGCTTCCTGGCGGGATATCGGCGCGATTTCATACGTAGGCTTCAGCGCCCGTGACCTCGGTCGCTCGGTTGGTGAGAGGGAGATCAAGGCCGGTGCAAAATTCGGCCTTTGCGTCAATCACGTTCCCGGCAACACCACGCTGGACCTGGATTGCCTCGGCTATAACGATGCCTTCAAGGCGGCCGGAGGCGACTCCAAGGTCCTGACCATCCAGTTCTCCGATGCCAGCAACCCCACTTTTGTCAGCAGCGCCATCCGTGGTGCGCTGCAAAGCGATCAGAGGATCGATGCGATCTGGACCATTGGCGCCGTGCAGGGCGTTGCTTCCGTGGAGGCCGTCAAGCAGAGCGGAAGAAAGATCGTCAATGCTTCGCTCGGCCTGTCGCTCGGCTCGCTCGAAGCCTTGAAGAACGGCGACCTGCTCTTCATCGCCGACCTGCAGCCATATCTCGACGGCTACTACGCCTTGCTCGCGGCATACCAGTATGTGCAATACAAGATGCTGCCAATGGGTCAGATATCAACCGGTCCGCTGATGATCACCAAGGACAATGTTGACGAGGTGCTGAAAGTCAACGTGACCTATCCCGGCGTCAGAGGGGCGTCCTGATTACGCGCCAGCTCCCTGCGATCGTGGCGCGCCCGAGATCCCGCCTTCACTGTCCCTCGGATCTTCTCAACCAATCCCAGCACTTGCCGGATGACGCTCATGACATTGGAAACCCAGGCGCTGCGTGACGCATCGGCCGCCACCTCCCGGCCAATGCGGAGCTGGTCTCCGTCCAGTCTAGTGCGCAGACCCGAGTTCGGTGCCTTCGTAGCCACCGTTTTCGTCTATGCTTTCTTCGCGGCGACGGCCTATCGGTACGGCTTCGTAACCTTCGACGGCACCGCCGGATGGCTCAACACCGCAGCCGAGCTCGGCATCATCGCCATACCGGTCGGCATTCTCATGGTTGCGGGCGAGTTCGACCTGTCGGTCGGCGCGGTGGTAGGCGCGGCGTCGATCACGGTTGCGATCGGCACGACATTGTTTGACTTTTCCGTGTGGCTCATGATCTCAGCCGCCCTTGCACTTGGCCTGGCTGTCGGCGTCCTGAACGGTCTCCTTGTCGTGCGCACCGGGTTGCCGTCCTTCATCGTGACGCTTGCCAGCAGTTTCAGCATAGGCGGCCTGTCACTTGGCCTGGCGCGGCTGCTCAGCAACACCACCTCGGTCTCGGTGAAGTCGACACCGCTTTCAGATGCTGTCTTCGCATCGAACTGGGGCCAGGCAAACATCTCGATCCTGTGGTGGTTCGCCATCACGATCTTTGGCGGTTGGGTACTGGCGAGGACCGCGTTCGGCAACTGGATATTCGCGACCGGTGGAAACCCTGTCGCGGCGCGCGGCGCCGGAGTACCGACAGGTTTTGTCAAGATCGTGCTGTTCATGATGACCGGTCTTGGCGCGAGCCTTGTCGGTGTCATCCAGGCGATCGGATATCATTCCGGCAACGCGACTGCCGGCCTCGGCTATGTCTTTCAGGCACCGATCGTCGCCGTAATCGGCGGCGTCCTGCTCGGCGGCGGCTACGGCTCCGCGTTCGGGGTGTTTCTCGGCACCGTCATTTTCGGCGTCATCAATATCGGCATCTTCTACACCGGATGGAGCACCGACTGGGTCCAGCTCTTTCTCGGCGTTCTGCTGATGGCGGCCGTGATCACCAATCACTACTTCCGGCGCCTCGCCATGAGCGCTGGCTAGCCGACAGCGCGAGGTTCTGCATGGCTTCTGAAAACCGCCCCCTCATCGAACTGCAAGGCGTCTCCAAGCGCTTTGCCGGCGTCCAGGCGCTTACTGACGTGTCTCTTAGCGTTCCAGCCGGGCAGGTGGTTTGCCTTCTAGGTGACAACGGTGCCGGCAAGTCGACATTAATTAAGATCCTGTCGGGCTTTCACGGTCCTAGTGAAGGCAAGATCCTACTTGATGGCGTGGAAACGCAATTCACCGATCCGCGCGATGCCCGAGCGCGCGGTATCGCCACAGTGCATCAGGATATCGGCACCATTCCGCTGATGAGCGTGGGCAGGAACTTTTTTCTTGGCGCCGAGCCCAAGAAAGGTGTCTGGCCGTTCCAGCGGCTAGACATCGAGAAGGCGAACCGCGTCTCCGTGGAGCAGATAAGGCGCTTCGGGATCACGCGTGTGCGCGACGGCAACCAATTGGTGGGATCGCTATCGGGGGGTGAGCGACAGGTGCTTGCAATCGGGCGAGCTATGTATTTTGGCGCCCGCGTCCTGATTCTGGACGAGCCGACATCGGCACTTGGTGTCAAGGAGGCCGCTACCGTGCTGCGCTTCATACAGGCGGCGCGTGCCGAGGGTGTCGGCATTGTCTTCATAACGCACAATGCACATCATGCCACGCTCGTGGGCGACCTGTTCACCGTCCTGATCCAGGGTCGTGTTGCGGCCAGTTTCAAGCGCGGTGAAAAGAGCAGCACGGAACTGCTGTCGCTGATGGCAGGAGGCGAGCAGATGGAGGACATAGCGGGCGAGCTCGCCGTTCTGGCGCCGACAGTTACGACAACGCCCCTGGGAGAGACGCAATAGTGACCACACGCGATGTGCATTCGATCGACGCCTTGCTTCGCAGGGCGGCGCAGCGCGGTGACGTGCCCGGCGTCGTTGCCATCGCGGTCGACAAAACGACCCGGCTGTATGAGGGCGCCTTCGGCCTGCGTAACCTTACCAGGCGCGCACCGATGACGCTGGACACAGTCTTCTGGTACGCATCGATGACCAAGGCCCTGGTGGCGACGGCGGCGATGCAATTGGTGGAGCAGGGGCGGGTCGCTCTGGACGAACCGATCGGAAGCGTCCTGCCGTCGCTTGCCTCACCAGAGGTTCTCGATGGTTTCGACGCGAACGGCACGCCAATGGTGCGGCCGGCCAAGCGGCCGATCACACTCCGGCATCTGCTGACGCACACATCCGGCTATGGCTACGACATTTGGAATAAGGCGGTCGAGCGCTATATGCGCGAGAACCACATACCGCTGCTAGTCGACTGCAAGTTGAGTTCGCTCGCTCAGCCTCTGGTGGCCGATCCGGGCGAGAAATGGGAATATGGCATCAGCATCGACTGGGCCGGGCAGGTCGTCGAAGCTGTCAGCGGCCTATCGCTCGAGGACTATCTGCGCGAGCACCTGTTCGCGCCCCTTGGGATGCACGACACGGCGTTTCTGATAAAACCGGCGTGGCGCGAGCGCTTGGCGGACGTGCATCGCCGCCAAGCAGACGGCTCGCTTATTCCGATCGAGCATGAGATCTCCCAGCAGCCCGAATTCTTCATGGGCGGCGGCGGCATCTACGGAACCGCTGGCGACTACGCGTCGTATATCCAGATGCTCTTGAATGACGGGCGAGCCAAGGATGGCACTGTCGTGCTCAAGCCGGATACCGTCGAACTCATGGGCCAGAATAGCATCGGCGACATCAAGGCAGGCGTGCTCACCTCGGTGTTGAAGGATCTCGCCAACGATACTGATTTTTTCCCTGGCATGCCGCAGAAATGGGGATTGAGTTTTCTGCTCAATACGAGTGATTCGCCCAATGGGCGTAGCGCCGGCAGCATGACCTGGGCTGGCCTTGCCAATACCTATTTCTGGGTGGATCGCTACAGAAGCATAGGCGGCGTGATCATGACGCAGATACTGCCTTTCGGGGATCCGATCACTCTGAAACTCTATGAAGGCTTCGAGCGCGGTCTCTACTTTGGACCGAGCAAACCTTCGTAGCGACGATCGCCCCCATCTCTCATCGCCGAACGCGATGGTTGCTTGGCAATTTACGATTTCCGTTCCTTCGGACCATGTCCTAAGAGACCTAATGGCGGTCGTTCCGGTTCGCCATCTCGGCCGTTTTGGAGGATGGCGGTCGTGCTCCCAGGCTTCGCCGAGCGCTTGCGTTGACGGCCCGCTGAAGATTGGGCGCTTCTCCGCTCCGCTTGCACCCTCCCGAAGAACCTTGGGAATGTGACGTGACAGCAGCCAAACCACACTGCCAGCCGTCGGGTGCCTATCACATCGCCATCGGCGACATGACGGTGACTGCGGTCAATGACGGTACCTTTCAGGCCACTTTCGATATGATCGCGGGTATCGATCAGGAGGATTGCATCCGCATCGAAACAGCGGCGTTCCGTCCGGTTCCGCCAAAAATGACGATGAATGCCTTTCTGCTCCGGACCGGCGATCATGTGGCGCTTGTCGACACGGGCTGTGGAACGCGTTCGGGACCGACGTTGGGCATGGTCTGCCGGAACTTGGCGGCAATCGGCATTGTTCCCGCTGACATCGACACCATCCTGATCACGCACATGCATCCCGACCACATCAATGGGTTAATCGATGAAGCCGGTGAGGCTGTGTTTGCGAACGCAGAACTTGTCGTCAACGAGGCCGAGCTCCAGTTCTTTCGAGATCCCATGTCGCCCTCACGCTCACCCGATGGCGAACCGCAGGAATTTTTTGAAGGGTTCCGGCGGGCTACCCGGCCGTATGGAGAGCGCATCCGGACGGTTCGTGACGGACCCGTCATGCCAGGGGTCATTGCTGTCACACAGGCCGGCCATACGCCCGGCCACACCGGCTGGCTCATTGAATCCGGCGGTGACTCTGTAATGATCTGGGGCGACATTGTTCATATGCCGCATCTACAATTTACGGCGCCCCAGGCAGCAACGATTCTTGACATAGACCGCGATCTGGCTGTGGCTACCAGGCGGCGTGCCTTGGATATGGCGGCTGCAGACAGGCTTCGCGTAGCCGGCATTCACCTGGACTTTCCTGCCTTCGGTCATGTCGAGCGACGAGGCGGTGGCTATGCCTTCGTTCCGGAGGTCTGGCGCGCGGTTGTCTGACGATTTGGCGTCCCTCTGTTGAGCGCCCCAATATCGATCTCTTGAAACTAGATGGGAGGAAGCAATGAATCCGGATCGCCGTCGGCTTTTGAAACTCGTGTCCGGTGCTGCGCTCGCTGGCGTTACGTCAACGGCACCTTTGCGGCCCGCCTTCGCGCAGCAGAAGCTGCGAATCGGATTGGTTGTCAAGGTCATGGGCATCAGCTATTTCGACGTGACCCGCGATGGTGGTCAGCAAGCGGCCGATGAACTAGGCAATGTCGAACTCGTTTACACGGGTCCGACCGCAGCGACCGTCGAACAGCAGATTGCGGTCATCGACGCGCTCGTCGCCCAGAAAATCGACGCTCTTGTCATCTCGGCCAACGACGCCACAGCCCTCATCCCTACAGGCAAGAAGGCGATGCAGCGTGGCATAAAGGTCATCTCCTTCGATTCTGCGATCGCGCCGGAAGGCCGCATAATGCATGTGAACGCCCCGCACGATGACTTAATCGGCGCCAATGACGTGCGCATGATCAGCAAGACGCTCGGTGGCGAAGGCGAGGTCGCAATTCTGTCGGCAACCTCGCAGGCAACCAACCAGAACCTCTGGATCGAGAAGATGAAGGAGGAGTGGCAGAAGGAGAAATATGCCAAGCTAAAGCTGGTCGGCGTGGTCTATGGCGACGACGCGGCGGACAAGAGCTATCGCGAGGCGCAGGGACTCATAAAAGCGTACCCAAATTTGAGGGCCATTATCTCGCCGACCGCCGTCGGCATTGTCTCCGCCTGCCGGGCGGTTACCGATGCAGGTCAGTTGGGCAAGATATTTGTTACTGGCCACGGCCTGCCTTCGGAGATGAAGCCAAACGTGCTTTCCGGTGTGACCGATACGTTCCAGCTTTGGAGTCCTGCTGATCTCGGCTACGCGGCCGTCATGTATGCCGGCATGCTCGCGCGTGGGCAAACCGACGGTGCAGCCAACAGCACCACCAAGATCGGTCGTCTCGGCGACATGACCGTAGAGGCGGACGGCAGCGCTTATCTCAAGGACCTGTTGGTATTCGATAAGTCGAACATCGAAGAGTGGGCGACGAAATTTTAAGCGTCAGGAGTTTCGGACGCCTGGTTGTGCGTGATCTCGAAGCGAACCAAAGTTTCGTCAACGGGCAAACTCTCGCGCTTTACGGGAGGTCGTGATTGCGGGCTTTTAATCAGCCGATCTGAACGAAGTTTGCCCCGGGGACACTTGCCGCAAGGGAAGTTTCGGCGCTCTGGGCCGGCATGCCGATCCGATCGTGCCGTTCGCATTCCTACCGGGCGGCACTGGGCTGAAGCTTCTGCGCTACGGGCGTGTCCGTGACGACCTTATTCTCGACGCAGAGCGCTTCTGTCTGGACACAGAAATTCGCCTTGTCAGTAGGGTGCAAGGGAATTGCTCCGTGGAGAGGGCGAACAGTTCGCAAATGATTCCGCGATACGCGGCGAACCCTAGTACCCGGCTGCAGCCAGCCCGTCAGCGTGCATCTCCAAACGCGATGACATGTTTTCCATATGAGACTCCCTCACGCCGGCAGTTGCGGTAAAAACCCTGGAAAAGCAACCCGAGCCACAGAATTGGGCTGAGCCCACGGTGTAGGCGGATATTTGTCGTGGGGGAGGAGCGTTGCCGCAACCCTACCATTTGCGCCATCGCCAGACAGTCTGGTTGGCGGCGATTATGCGCCCGAACCCTTGGTTCACACGATCCAAACCGCCTTAACACGACAAATATTAATGAGGAGGAATTAATAAATGCCAATGAAGACACTTGCTGCTGTCGGCCTGACAATAGCTATCGCTCTGACCGGTACTGTCCCGACATCAGCCCAGATGAAGAGCAGCACGTTCAACATTCTGATGCTGACTGATCTTTCCTCGGTCTATTCAGAAACCTCAGGTCCAGGTGATGTGGAATTCGCAAAGATGGCGGTCGAAGATTTCGGTGGCAAGGTCAACGGGGTTCCGATAAAAGTCATCGTCGTCGACAACAAGCTTGATCCGGCGCTGTCCGTCAACAAGGCACGCGAGATCATCGATTCCCAGGGCGTGAATCTGATAACGGACGTGTCGAGCTCGGCGGCCGCGATCGCTGTTGCCAAGCTTGCCAACGAACGACACATTCTGACGACTTTCGTCAGCCCAGGAACCATGGCACTTTCCAACGAGGCCTGCGGTAAATACACTTGGCACTACGGATACGATACTTCAGCCATGTCGGTCCCAGTCAAACAAATGACCAAGGAGGGCACTAAGAAGTGGTACTTTATCGCGGCTGACTTTGCCTTCGGTAAATCTCTGCTCGATTCTTTCTCAAAGGCTGTCAAGCAGAATGGCGGCGAAATCGTCGGGGTGGACATGGTGCCGTTCCCCAATGATGATTTCTCAAACTATCTCCTGAAAGCGCAGGCGGCGGGCGCGCAGGCCATCGGCATTCTTGAATCGGGTCAGGACCTGCGCAACGCGGTCAAGCAGGCACGAGAGTTCGGATTGATGGACGCCGGTATAAAGATTGTTCCCGGCCAGTTGAATCTGTCGGACGTCAAAGCTCTTGGCCCAGACACTTGGGCTGGCGTTAACGCCGCGCTGATCTGGTATTGGGATCTGGACGACGAGACCCGGAAATTCGCCAAACGCTTCCATGAGAAACTGAATTTCTATCCCGGCGACATCCACGCCGGGAACTATTCCGCCGTCTATCAGGTGCTGAAAACGGTCCAGGAACTCGGCACCGACGATCCCGACAAGGTGACGAAAGTCCTTGAAGGCCGACGTTTCAGCGACATGTTCGCGAAGGACGCGCTCATGCGCAAGAGCGACCATCTTGTGGTCAAGCGCACCTTCGTCGGTCAGGTCAAGCCCGCGTCGGGCGTGAAGAACGATAGTGACTTTTTTGATATCACCGGCTCGGTTCCAGGTGACGAGGCGTATTATCCGGAGACGGACAGCACCTGCAAGCACGACTGGGAGTAGGACGACATAGTTCCCGGAATCGGTTTATCGACGTCGCCGGGACGCATCTGGCCTGCAGGGATCCGGAGTTCTACCTAATGTCATATTATGCGATATTGCTCTTCAATGGGCTGGTGAGCGGCGGGGTCCTGGCGCTGATGAGCCTCGGAATGAGCATCATTTTCGGCATGATGCGCGTGGTCAATTTTATGCATGGCTCCATGTTCATGCTTGGCGCCGTCACCGCGTTGGTTCTGGGGTCTCAATTCGGCCTCTCGTTGTGGGTCGGCTTCCTCGTTTCAGCCGTCTTTGTTGGCACGACTGGCATCGTGCTGGAACGGCTGCTTATACGGCGCCTCTACGGCCTCGACCTTGCGTATGTTCTGATCCTAACGTTCGGCCTCTCGCTGATCATGCAAGACGTCGTCCGGATATTCTACGGTGTGACGTCCGCGCCCTATCTTGTGCCCGACCTTCTCAAAGGTGCCGTCAACCTTGGGTTCGTCTCCTATCCGAAATATCGTCTCTTTGTCGTCATAGTATCGATCGGCTTGTGTTTCGGTACATGGTTCGCGCTGGAGCGTACCCGTTTGGGCGCCCTTATCCGGGCGGCCTCGGAGCGGCCCGATCTCCTCAAATGCTTCGGTGGGAACGTACCCCTCCTCATTTCCGGGACATTCTTCTTTGCCTCGGCTCTGGCCGGGCTGGCTGGGGCGCTCTCGGCGCCGTTGCGCAACGTGTCACCCTTCATGGGCGAAGAGATGATCAATTTCGTCTTTGCTGTGGTCGTTGCCGGCGGGATGGGGTCGATTGCCGGCTCGGTGGTCATGGGCTTTGCATCCGGTCTCGTCTCGGCCATCGCAGCGATCTTCTATGCCCCGGCGTCCACCGCAGTCATTTACATCCTTATGCTTGTTGTGCTGCTGGTGCGGCCCGGCGGTATCTTCCAGGGCATCGACATCTCTCATTTCGCGCTTCACTACACACCGATGACGGAGCGCGCGCGACAGGTATTCCTGAGCAGGCCTGCCGCCTTGGTCGCGCTTGCTGCCGCCCTTCTGCTTCCTTGGGTGATCTATCCGGTCCTGGCGACCGATATCATCCTATGGGGATTGTTCGCCCTCGGTTTCGATCTTCTGTTCGCATTCGGTGGCCTGCTATCTTTCGGACAGGCGGCCTATTGGGGCACTTCCGCTTATATCACCGGCATTCTGATGGTTAAGCTCGGGGTCCCGATGCTACTTTCCGTGCTCACGGGTGTCGCCGCCAGTACGGCTGTCAGCCTCCTCTTCGGCTTGGTCGTCGCGCGAAAGAAGGGGATCTATTTCTCGATGATCACTTTCGCGTTCGCATCGATCGTATATTTCATCATCAACCAGTTTCCCGACTTTACGGGGGGCGAGGATGGCCTGCATGGGCTGGTTCGGCCGACACTCCTGGGGCTGGATCTGGGCGATGATAGGGTCTTCTACTATGTATCTCTGGGCGCTGTGGCACTGGTGGTCTACGCCATCCTACGGCTTCTCAAATCGCCTTATGGGCTCGCGCTTCTCGGCGCTCGCGAGAACGAGCAGCGCTTGATGAGCATTGGGTACAATGTATACAGCCTGCGAGTGAAGGCTTACGTGTTTTCGGCTTTGGTATGTTCGATCGGAGGCGCTTTTTATGCGCTAAACCATCAGTTCGTTACGCTCGAGATGGTCAGCTGGCGGGCGTCCGGAGAGCCGGTCATGATGACGCTTCTGGGCGGAGCAGGCACCATTTTCGGGCCATTCGTTGGCAGCGGCGTCGTCCTGATGATGCGCAGCACGCTTTCGTCGATAACGGACAGCGGCAGCCTGTTCCTTGGCATTTTGTTCGTCACCATTGTGCTTCTGTTCCGCCGCGGCATACTCGGCGAAATCGTGCATTATTCCGTTGACCGCGTTCCACCCGCCGAAATGTCTGGCTCGGGCAGGCGATATGCATCGAAGCCCGATCGGGTTGTCGCTACGGGAGATGCAGCCGATGCCTGATTGTGGCCAGAACATTGGCGAGAGCGCTGGCGGAACCGTGATGCCGCTACTGGAACTGCAGTCCGTCACGATGAGTTTCGGCGGCTTCAAGGCGATCAATGACTTAAGCCTGAAATTCGAGAGAAAGCCGGTTTACGGCATCATCGGCCCTAATGGGGCCGGCAAGACGACTTTGTTCAACGTCTTGAGCGGGTTTTATCGGCCGAAGCGTGGTCGGCTGCTGTTCAACGGCCAGGACATGACTCGTTTACGTGCCGAGCAGTTTGCTCGCCAAGGTATCGTGCGCAGCTTTCAGATCACGAGCATCTTCCCCAATCTCTCGGTCATGGACAATGTCGTGCTGTCGGTGCAGCGCCGAGCAGACGGGGGTACGAAGGCCTTCGCAAAGATCGACTGGCATGAGGATCACCGGCCGGAAGCGTCGGCACTGCTGGATCAGGTCGGAATTCCGTCCTCTTTGCGCGGTCGACCCGCAGGGGACCTGCCATATGGCCGCAAACGCGCCTTGGAGCTCGCGATTTCCCTGGGAGCACACCCAACGATTCTCCTTCTCGACGAACCAACCGCTGGGATGACGACGGCAGATGTATCGCGTACGACGGACCTTATTGCGCAACTGTCCGTCGACCGCATGATCATCGTCGTGGAGCACAACCTCGGTGTCATCGCAAATGTCGCCGATGAGATCATTGTGTTGCAGCAGGGGGCGCTTCTAACGCGCGGTCGCTACGCCGACGTCCGACAGGATCCCCGGGTGATAGAAGCCTATTTGGGAAAGCGCCATTGAGCATGCTGGAGATAACGGATCTCGACGCCTATTATGGCGAAAGCCATATTTTGCAGGGCGTCAACTTGTCTGTCCAGACTGGCGAAGTGGTAACGTTGGTGGGGCGAAACGGTGCCGGCAAGACCACGCTGCTGAAGTCGATCATCGGCGATATTCCGCGACGAACCGGGAGCATCCGCTTCATCGGAACCGAAATCATCGATCTCTCGCCTGAGCGGATTTGCAAGATGCGGGTCGGTTTTGTGCCGGAAGACCGCGGAATTTTCTCGACGCTGAACGTATACGAGAATCTGTCGATCGGCCGTGCGAACGGAGACACCGCCTGGCCGCTCGACCGGATCTATGAGTATTTCCCGATCCTCAAAACCCGGCGCTCGCAAAAGGCCGCGTCGTTGTCGGGTGGGGAAAAGCAGATGCTAGCGATAGCGCGGCCCCTTTACATGGGCGCTTCGTTTCTGATGCTCGACGAGCCGACAGAGGGGCTGGCACCTGTCGTGGTCGATGCGATCGGTGCACTGATCAAAGATATCAAGTCCACAGGACTGACCATTCTCTTAGTCGAGCAGAATCTTCAATTCGCCGCCGAGGTCGCCGACCGGTACTACGTAATCGAAAATGGAAAAATCGTCAGAGAAATGACGAACCATCAGATGGCCGAAGATCAACAAAGTCTTCTTGATCACCTCGGAGTGTGAGGCACGACCAGGATGTTGTCGAGCTCCGGATGGCAATGGCGAATCAAACCTTTGACAACGCCCATCCTCGAGCTCCGCTGCCCGACCGCGAAAACGCCGGGGCACGCTCATGCGCGCTGTCGCCGATCCTGGCCTGCGCTGTCCCAGGACATCTCGATCGCAACGACACAGCCGAGTTACGCGCGAGGGCCAAGCCAACTTAGCGTTATGGTCAAAATGCAGTGATTGATCTTCTCTGTGGATTGCACTGAGGCACCCCTCCCAAAAAACTAATTGTCTTCTTGGTCTTAGGTTCGCCGGACCATACGAGAGAATATGAAGGAAACCGGTTGGCTAACCATCCCCTCTACGTATTGATTGTATATGCAAAGTTGACCCGCAGAGGCTAAAACAGTCGTTATTCGTCAGTGGTTTACGAAGCGGTTCGTCCATTTTGATTCAGGAAGCTGATCCAGCTATTTCGCTGCCCGAATTTAACTCATACCGAATGGCAGCTTTGCGTCCAATATCGGCCGTTCGGCCTCACCGGCATCGATCCCCCCAAAAGCGGCCGTTCGTTCCTCCGGGCAAGCGGTCGCTCAGGAATGCCTGGCTTCGGATAATCCAGTCAGTCCGCTTTGTGGGAACGGTGGGTCATAAGCAGCCGCATAGATTGGCTGAGAACGCCGTTGGCGGATGAGCATGGGAACGCGTTCCATTACCGGCGACGGCTTTCCGCCAGATGTCGGCTACACCGACGTTCGCCCCCGCAATGAAGCGTCACCTATGAACTCGGTCGGAGACAGTCGTTGTAGGGCGAGAACGTAGCGTTCCGACGCATCCGGAGGAGTTTTCAGTTGAGATTAAACGAACAAGCCCGGCCGTGAGGTCAGACGTCCGGCGGCCGAAACTCACGTACGACCTCGAACACGCCGGGCTCGAAAATCACAGTTTCCATGATCTCTCGAAGCGCGCTCATCGAGCTGCTGCCTGCGCGCATCGCCTGATATTCCGCGAGGCTTCGCCAGCGCGCATACATCACAACCCGCTCGCCATCCAGGCTCAGATGCAGTGTCGCGCCTTCGAAGCCAAGGGCCGTCGCGACCGACTCTTCTGTGAC
>NZ_RZQY01000410.1:0-5347 GCF_003998575.1 Mesorhizobium sp. M7A.F.Ca.CA.001.10.2.1
AGAATATCCTTGAAATCGGTCAGGCCGTTGTTGCCGCCGAACCCCATGTCGTTGCGAAAAAAGGCAAGCAGCAGCGCGTAGGTCATCGCCTGGGTGATGATCGAGAGATAAACGCCGGTGACGCGGCTGCGGAAGGCGAACCAGCCAAAGACGAAAGCGAGCAGGCCGGGCACCGCGAGCACCATGAGGCCGGCGAACCAGAAATGGTCGAAACCGTACCAGAACCAGGGCAATTCCTTGTAGTTCAGGAACACCATGAAGTCGGGCAAGATGGGATTGCCGTAAACGCCGCGCGAACCGATCTGCCGCATCAGATACATGCCCATCGCATAGCCGCCGAGCGCGAAGAAGGCGCCGTGACCGAGCGAGAGGATGCCGCAATAGCCCCAGACCAGGTCAAGCGCCAAGGCGAGCAGCGCATAGCAGAGATATTTGCCGGTGAGCGCGACGATGTAGGAAGGGACGTAGAAGGCGCTGGTGGGAGACACCGCAAGGTTGAGCAGCGGCACAAGGACGGCCACCGCCAGCAGGATGAAGATCGTGATGGCGATGCGGCGGTCCGCGCCGGCGGCAAAGAAGCGTCCCGTGATCATGCTTCCACCGCCCTGCCCTTGAGCGCGAATAGGCCGCGCGGGCGCTTCTGGATGAACAGGATGATCAGCACCAGCACGACGATCTTGCCGAGCACCGCGCCCGCATAGGGCTCGAGGAACTTGTTGACGATGCCGAGCGAGAAGGCGCCGACCAGCGTGCCCCACAGATTGCCGACGCCGCCGAAGACGACGACCATGAAGCTGTCGATGATGTAGCCGCGACCGAGATTGGGCGAGACGTTGTCGATCTGGCTGAGCGCGACGCCGGCAATGCCTGCAATGCCGGAGCCGAGCGCGAAGGTCAGCGCGTCTACCCATGGCGTCCTGATGCCCATCGAGGCGGCCATGCGCCGGTTGGCGGTGACGGCGCGCATCTGCAGGCCCCAGGGCGTGCGCTTCATCACGTAGAGCAGGATGCCGAAGACAGCGAGCGCGAAAACCAGGATCCACAGCCGGTTCCAGGTGATCGCCAACTGGCCGAGATTGAACGAGCCCGACATCCAGGATGGGTTGCCGACCTCCTGGTTGGTCGGCCCGAAGATCGAGCGCACGGCCTGTTGCAGGATCAGCGAGACGCCCCATGTCGCCAGCAGCGTTTCAAGCGGCCGGCCATAGAGGAAACGGATGACGCCGCGCTCGATGATCAGGCCAACCAGGGCCGCAACGAGGAAGGCGAGCGGCAGCGCAATGACCAGCGACCAGTCGAACAGGCCGGGAAAGGAGGTGCGGATCACCTGCTGGACGACGAAGGTCGTGTAGGCGCCGAGCATGACCATCTCGCCATGCGCCATGTTGATGACGCCCATGACGCCGAAGGTGATGGCAAGGCCGATTGCCGCCAGCAGCAGCACCGAGCCCAGCGAGATGCCGTACCAGATGTTCTGCCCGGCATCCCAGAAGGCCAGCGTCGAATTGATGTTGGCGATTGCGGTCGTCGCCGCTTGCTTGACCGCGTCGGTGGAATTCGCCTCGACCGAGGTGAGCAGGGAAACCGCATCGCGGTCGCCACGCGCGCCGATCAGGGCAATTGCAGCGAGCTTGTCGGCTTCAGGCCGGTCGGAGACCAGAACGGAGGCGGCACGAGCCTGTTCGAGCAGCGCCTTGACGCTGGCCACGGTCTCACTGGCGATTGCCGTGTCGAGCGGTCCGATGTTTGCGGCGTCGGGCGTCTTGAACATGGGGGCTGCGGCGGCAACACGCACGGCCGGGTCCTTGGCGCCGAGCGTCAGCGTGCCCAACGCATCGCGTATGACGCGACGCAGCGTGTTGTTGACCTTGATCTTGGTGATGCCGTCCTTGGCCGCCTCGCCCGACGCCTCGCCGCTCAACGGGTCGGAAAGCTGGACGCTTTCGCCCGCTTCCTTGCCGACAAACACAAGGGAATCAGCCTTGCGGACATACAGGTTGCCGTCGGCAAGTGCCGCAAGCGGCCGCTCTACCGCCGGATCGCCGGCGGCCGCCAGTTCGTGGACGACGGCCCCGATCTCGGAAAAGCCCTTGGCCGTGGCGAATTTGGCGATGATGCCGCGCAGATCGGCTTCGCCGGCGCCGGAGGACGACAGCGTCGCCAGCAGGAACAACAGCATCAAACCCGTGCGGATCAAGATCATCGGTCTCTGGTAACCCCTGAAGGTTGAAGTGGGCGTCCGGACGGCGGAGGAAGCCGTCCGGACGCGCGCGGTCATGGGCATGGACCTGAAGGTCCAGCCCGGGGAGGATCAGTTCGTGCCCTTGCCGCCGCACTTGCCGGTGGCAACATTGAAGTTGCCGCAGGACAGAGGCGCGCGCCAATCGGAGATCAGGTCCTTGGAATCAGGCAGATAGTCGGACCACTCGTCACCCATCACCAGGCCCGGCGTGCGCGACACGGTTTCGAACTGGCCGTCGGCCTGGATTTCGCCGATCAGCACCGGCTTGGTGATGTGGTGGTTCGGCATCATCGTCGAATAGCCGCCGGTCAGGTTCGGCACCGACACGCCGATCATGGCGTCGATGACCTTGTCCGGATCGGTGGTGCCGGCCTTCTCGACCGCCTTCACCCACATGTTGAAGCCGATATAATGGGCTTCCATCGGATCGTTGGTGGTGCGCTTGTCGTTCTTGATGAACTTGTGCCAGTCGGCGATGAACTTCTTGTTCTCGGGCGTGTCGACGCTCTCGAAATAGTTCCAGGCGGCGAGATGGCCGACCAGCGGCGCGGTGTCGAGACCGGCTAGCTCTTCCTCGCCGACCGAGAAGGCCATGACCGGGATGTCCTCGGCCTTGATGCCCTGGTTGCCGAGTTCCTTGTAGAACGGCACGTTGGCGTCGCCGTTGACGGTCGAGACGACGGCGGTCTTCTTGCCGGCCGAACCGAACTTCTTGATCGCCGAAACTTCGGTCTGCCAGTCGGAGAAGCCGAACGGCGTGTAATTGACCATGATGTCTTCAGCCGCCACGCCCTTGGCCTTCAGATAGGCCTCGAGGATCTTGTTGGTGGTGCGCGGATAGACGTAGTCGGTGCCTTCCAGCACCCAGCGCTTCACCGAACCACCGTCCTCGCTCATCAGATAGTCGACAGCCGGGATGGCCTGCTGGTTCGGCGCCGCACCGGTGTAGAACACGTTGCGCTCGCTTTCCTCGCCCTCATACTGGACGGGGTAGAACAGGATATTGTCGAGTTCCGAGAACACCGGCAGCACCGATTTACGCGACACCGAGGTCCAGCAGCCGAACACCGCCGCGACCTTGTCCTTGGAGATCAGTTCGCGCGCTTTTTCGGCAAACAGCGGCCAGTTGGAAGCCGGATCGACGACGACCGCCTCGAGCTTCTTGCCGAGCAGACCACCCTTGGCGTTCTGCTCGTCGATGAGCATCAGCATGGCGTCCTTCAGCGTCGTCTCCGAAATCGCCATGGTCCCCGACAGCGAATGGAGAATGCCGACCTTGATCGTGTCGTCGGCGGCCTTGACCGGAGCGGACGTCAACAGGCCGGCGGCGACCACACCAGCCGAAAACATTTTTGTTATTGTCGAGAAATTACCCCTCATATTACAGACTCCCAAGCTAGTTGATTGCACCGCAACACTACAAAGCAACCCCCATGCCAACCGCTCTGGCAATCCCGAAAGGGCACAAATAAATTATAGATATCAGCACCTTGGAATATAGGGCTTACAAAACAAAGAGAGGTGGCCAGAAATCGATTGAGGGAATTTTGCGCAGCTTGCGCAGCCTCTGCCTATTTTTCGATCATTTACCAAATCTGCCTAGATTTTGAACTCACCCGTGCCTCAGGCGACCGATGTTGCGGCGCGGTGCAAAAATAGGGCAAGCTCGCTCTTCAAGCGAGCGACGTCATGGTTTCAGGTATTTCACGTATTTTCATCGGCATACTGCTTCTGGCTGCAGCAACCGTGGCCGCGCGAGCCGATTTCAGCGACGGCAAGATGCCTGACGGCGCCTATCATTGCGAAGTGTACCTGCTTGGCATGTTCCTCAGCCTCGGCGACATCACCATCAAGGGGAACGTCTACAGCGGCCCCGTCTACGCCAGCCTCGGCGTCTTCGGCACCGCGCGGCAGGGCTACAACTACCAAATGGACGCAAACGGCGTGATCTCGTGGCTGGGGCCGCTGGGCGGATATACCGCCGGCGGCAATTCACTGTCGCTGACCCAGGCGACGCTGGACGGCGAAACAGTGCCCTCCTTCGACATCATCATGAAGCAGCCCGACGGCGCCTTCACCGCCTCGACCTGCACCAAGCAGTGAGGCGGCAAGAAAAAGGCGCGGAACCTTGCGGGTTCCGCGCCAGCAGTCCGTCGGGAGGATGTGACTAGATCGTCTTGGCCGACATCTGCGCCGCGATGTAGTCGGCCTGGCGGATCGCGAGCGACACGATCGTCAGGGTCGGGTTTTCGGCGGCACCGGTGGTGAACTGGCTGCCATCGGACACGAACAGGTTCTTGATGTCGTGCGCCTGGCCGTGCTTGTTGACGACGCCGTCTTCCGCTTTCTCGCTCATCCGGTTGGTGCCGAGATTGTGGGTCGACGGATAGGGCGGCGTCGGGAAGGTGCGGGTGGCGCCGACCGCATCATAGAGTGCCGTAGCCTGCTTGTAGGCGTGGTTACGCATCGCGGTGTCGTTCGGATGGTCGTCGAAATGCACGTCGGCGATCGGCATGCCGTGCGCGTCCTTCTCGTCGGCATGCAGCGCGATGCGGTTCTCCGCGCGCGGCATGTCCTCACCGACGATCCAAAGGCCGGCCATGTGGTCGTAGTGATCGAGTGCTGTGGTGAACGAGCGCCCCCATGCGCCCGGATCAAGAAACGCTGCCATGAACGGCAGGCCGAGCGACAGCGTCTCGAACTCGTAGCCACCAACGAAACCGCGCGATGGATCATGCCGCGCCTCGTCGCGGATGATGCCGGCCATGGTCGTGCCGCGATACATGTGCACCGGTCTGTCGAAGATGGCATAGACCGAGCCGGTGGTGTGACGCATGTAGTTCTTGCCGACCTGACCCGACGAGTTGGCAAGCCCATCGGGGAATTTCCCCGACGCCGAATTGAGCAGCAGCCGCGGGCTCTCGATCGAATTGCCGGCAACCGCGACGATGCGCGCCTTCTGCTCCTGCAGCTTGCCGTCTTTGTCGGCGTAGACAACGCCGGTCACCTTTCCGCTGGCGTCATGGTTGATCTTGATCGCCATGGCATTCGGCCTGACTTCGAGATGGCCTGTCGCCTCTCCCTTGGGTATCTCGGTGTAGCTGT
>NZ_RZQY01000411.1:0-5338 GCF_003998575.1 Mesorhizobium sp. M7A.F.Ca.CA.001.10.2.1
ATCCTGCGTGATGCGCTGAAGGCACTGGAAGGACGCGGCCTTTTGACGACAAGGCCCGGCGGCGGCACGCATGTCGCCGATGTCATCGGCCAGCTCTTCACCAAACCGGTGACAGACCTGATCTCGATGCACCGCAAGGCAGTGACCGATTATCTGGAATATCGCCGCGAGATCGAAGGGGTCGCGGCTGAATACGCGGCACGGCGCGCCACTGCCGACGACATGGCGCTGCTCGACAAGATCATGGCACGCATGGACGATGCGCACCGGACCGGCGACTTCGACGACGAGGCCGAGATTGATGTCGAGTTCCACCACGCGATCTGCGAATGCGCGCACAACATCATCCTTTTGCACACGTTGCGCTCCTGTTACCGGCTGTTGTCGGAAGGCGTGTTCCAGAACCGGCTGCTGGTGTTCACCGTGCCAGGCGCGCGCGACGCCCTGCTGGCGCAGCACCGCGCGATCCATGCGGCGGTGAAGGCCGGCGATCCGGATGCTGCCCGGCAAGCGGCGATGGACCACATCACCTATGTCGAACGGTCGATGGCGGAAGCCGAGCGCAGCGGCGACTGGCAGCGCGTTTCGCGACTGAGGCTGAAGCAGCGGGTCGAAGCCACCGATACCGAACCTGCACGCAAACGCTCCTAGCTATCGAAACGGGAAGCCCATGAGCCAGATCCTGACCATCGCCGACCTCAAGGACCTCGCCCGCCGGCGCGTGCCGAAGATGTTCTTCGACTATGCCGATTCCGGTTCGTGGACCGAAAGCACGTATCGGGCCAACGAAGAGGATTTCCAGAAGATCAAGTTCCGCCAGCGCGTGCTCGTCGATATGGACAACCGTTCGCTGGCATCGACGATGATCGGCGAAAAAGTGTCGATGCCGGTGGCATTGGCGCCAACCGGCATGACCGGCATGCAGCACGCTAATGGCGAGATGCTGGCGGCTCAGGCGGCGGAGGAATTCGGCGTGCCGTTCACCTTGTCGACGATGAGCATCTGCTCCATCGAGGATGTCGCCTCGGTAACCACGAAGCCGTTCTGGTTTCAGCTCTATGTGCTGCGTGACAAGGAGTTCGTGCTCAACCTGATCGACAGGGCAAAGGCGGCGAAATGCTCGGCGCTCGTGCTGACGCTCGACCTGCAGATTCTCGGTCAGCGCCACAAGGACATCCGCAATGGGCTTTCGGCGCCACCCAAGCTGACGCTGACGAACATCGTCGACATGGCCATCCGCCCGCACTGGTGCGCCGCCATGGCCGGCACGAAGCGGCGGACCTTCCGCAACATTGTCGGCCACGCCAAGGGTGTCGGCAACATGGCCTCGCTGGCATCGTGGACGACGGAGCAGTTCGACCCGCATCTGTCGTGGAAGGACGTCGCCTGGATCAAGGAGCGCTGGGGCGGCAAGCTGATCCTCAAGGGCATTCTCGACAAGGAGGACGCGCTGATGGCGGCCAAGACCGGCGCCGACGCGATCATCGTTTCCAACCATGGCGGGCGCCAGCTCGATGGTGCGTCGTCGTCGATCGGCGTGCTGGAAGAGATTGCCGACGCGGTTGGCGACACGATCGAAGTGCATATGGATGGCGGCATCCGCTCCGGGCAGGATGTCCTGAAGGCGCTTTGCCTAGGTGCCAAGGGAACCTATATCGGCCGGCCATTTCTTTATGGCCTGGGGGCGCTTGGCAAGGAAGGGGTTACCAAGGCGTTGGAAATCATCCGCAAGGAGATGGACATCACGCTGGCGCTGTGCGGAAAGCGTCTTGTCACCGACATGGGCAAGGACCAGCTCCGGCGCTAAGCCCGTGACCGCGCGACCACGGAGACACCGAAAAATTGGCAGAACCCGGCATCCATTTTCTCGACGCGCATGGGCCGGAAGGTGTGCGTCTTTACGCGATCGGCGATGTCCACGGCCGGCTCGACCTGCTGGCCGCCATGCATCGGCGCATCAGGACCGAGATCGAGCAGGAGGCGCCTGCCGACTGGCGCGTCATCCATCTTGGCGACTATGTCGACCGCGGGCCGGACTCGAAGGGCGTCATCGATTTCCTGATCGAAGCGCAAGAGCGCGACCCTCGTCACCTGATGCTGGCCGGCAACCACGACATCGGTTTTCTCGACTTTCTCAAGACCCCTGACCCGGAAGGGCTTTTCATCCGGTTCGGCGGCATCCAGACGGCACACTCTTACGGCGTGGCGATCAGTGAAGGCACAAGCATGTGGTTCGGCAAGGCCGAATCGGCCGTGCGCAAAGGACATCAGGCCCTGGTCGAGGCCGTGCCGCAAAGCCACATCGACTTCCTGCGATCGCTGCCGTTCTCCGCGACTTTCGGGGACTTCTTCTTCTGTCATGCCGGCATCAGGCCGGGCAATCCTCTGGAGAAGCAAAGCCCGCAGGACCTGATCTGGATCCGCGACGTCTTCCACAACCACCCCGACCTCTATCCGAAGATCGTGGTGCACGGCCACACGCCGGTGCCGGAGGCGGAAGTGATGGCCAACCGCGTCAATGTCGACACGCTTGCCTGGCAATCAGGCATGCTGAGCGCGCTCGTCGTCGACGGCGCGGACAAACGCATCCTGACAATGACGATCAAGGAAGCTTGAGCGTCGCGCGTCGGAGGACGCGAAAGGCGCTTTCCGCCTTTAGCGCAGCGAGGCGGTGACGCCGTAACCGTCGACGGCGTTGTGGTTGTTGGCTGCGTCGGCGGCATAGATGCCGAGACCGCACAGCACGATGGCGGACAACATGGCAAAGGACAGAAGCGCTGCTTTCACGGAGGTCATCTCTTGTTGAGCTTTCTGCATCTGTGCACCAGGCGGTTACCAATGCGTTGAAACGGAGAATTCGCTTCAAAGTTTCGACGATTTTGCGCTTCTAGGCATGTTCTGTATCAACGGTGTGTCGCGCGGGTCACACAAAAGGTTCATAGCCGTTGCACAGAAGATGCAGAGCGCGCGCCTTCTAGGATGGCGGGCGGACACAAGCCAAGAATGAAACGGTTTTCCCCAGGCGGTTTCACCGCCGCGTGCCAATTATGTCACGCTGGAGGGTACGGAGAGGCCAACACTCAGATGGTCGCTACCCAGGCACGGGCAATGGCGAGGCCAGCGGCATCCGCATCGGGCCCGTTGCGGGCCATTTCGCCATCGAGCTTGCCGGCCCAGTCGGGATGGCGAGCGGCGATGGTCGGGGCAAACGACGTGCTCCAGTCCTCGACCATCGGCCGGTCGGCCTCGAAATGGAACTGGAAGCCGTAGACGGCGCGGCCGACGCGAAATGCCTGGTTCTCGGCGACATCGTTGCCGGCAAGCCGCACGGCGGCCTCAGGCAGCACGAAGGTGTCGTCATGCCACTGGAAGATCGGGAATTTCTCCGGCAGCGCGCCCAGCACCGGATCGCCCTTGGCGTCCGCCGTCAGCGATACGCCGTGCCAGCCGAACTCATTGGCGCCGCCGATGCGGTTTTCGCCGCCGAAGGCACGGGCGACGAGTTGGCTGCCCAGGCAGATGCCGAGCACGGCGCGATCCTTGTCGGCAAAGTCGCGGGTCAGTTCGAGCAGTGCCGGGAAATAGGGGTACTCATCGTCGGCCAGCGCGTTCTGGCCGCCGCCGAGCACGATCATGGCATCATGCCCGGCCGCGTCATCCGGCAGGGGATCGCCTTTGTAAGGGAGACGCAGGTCGAGATCGGCACCCGCTTCCGCAAGTGCTGCGCCGACCTGGCCGAGGCCGGTATTGTCGTAGTTCTGCACCACCAGCACCCGCATCACAAAACCCTGCTGACATGAAAAGATGCGAGGAGCGATATCATGCCGCTCGCATTGCAGCCAAGATGCGTGTCCGGAGAGAAAACTATGCCACTGCAGAACCGGGTCGATCCGTTCGGTACCATCCACGCTGTGCCCGATCGCGGCATGTTCACCGGCAATCGCGGCATCATCCACGATCCCGAGACCAAGACGCTCAAGAAGAAGCGCTGGGCGCTTCCGGCCTGGATCATCTGCGTCCGCCAATTCCGCGATGTGCGGCGCGAACCGATGGGCCGCAACCGGAAGGGCGGCAAAGCGGGCTGGACAGAACTGTTCTTCCTCGACGAGGTGACGGCATTGGCGGCCGGGCATCGCCCCTGCTTCTTTTGCCAGCGCGAACGGGCCAGGGATTTCGTCGGCCGCTTCGGCGACGCGTTCGGCATTGCCGAACCGCGCGCGCCGATGGTCGACAAGCGGCTGCACAAGGAGCGGCTGGCCTCGGGCGGCAGGCCGCCAGGGATTGCTGTTGAAGACCTTGCCGGCCTGCCGGACGGCGCCATGGTTGCGGATGGTCGCACTGTTTATGCCCTGCGTAGGGGCAAGACGCTGCGCTGGTCGTTTGCGGGATATGGCCCACCCGCAGATTTCGGCCTGCTCAAAGGCAGGACGCTGTCGCTGCTGACGCCGGCCACGACGCTCGCCGTGCTGCGGCGTGGCTTTCGGCCGGTGTGGCATCCTACCGCCGAGGCTTGACGCCGGCGGCCGGCTCGCTCATTCCTCGGCGATGCGCGCCAATTACAAGATGCAACGTCTGTTCGTGCCCGACGATCTCGCGCCGGATGTCGAGTTCGACGCTGGCCAACAGCAGAGCCACTATCTCCTGCATGTGCTGCGGCTTGGCGAAGGCGCCGAAATCCTGGTGTTCAATGGCCGCGACGGGGAGTGGTCAGCGGCCATATCAGCGAAGACGAAAAGGGCGGTGCGGCTGAAGGTGTCAGCGCTGCAGCGGCCGCAGCCGCCGCTGCCCGATCTCGTCTACTGCTTTGCGCCGTTGAAGCAGGGCCGGCTCGACTATCTCGTGCAGAAGGCGGTCGAGATGGGCGCCGGCATCCTGCAGCCGGTCATCACCCAGCACACGCAAGTGGCCAAGCCGTCGATCGATCGCCTGCGCGCCAATGTCGTCGAAGCCGCCGAACAATGCGGCATCCTGGCCGTGCCTCAGGTGCACGAAGCCGAAAAATTCGACCGTTTGCTGACCGGCTGGGACACTGAGCGACGGCTGATCTTCTGCGATGAGGATGCTTCGACCAACAATCCGCTGGCCGCGCTGCAGGCGGTCAAGGAAAAGAAGCTTGCGCTGCTGGTCGGGCCGGAGGGCGGCTTTTCCGACGACGAGCGCAAGATGCTGCGCGCCCTGCCCTTCGTCACCGCCATTCCGCTCGGCCCGCGCATCCTGCGCGCCGACACGGCGGCGGTGGCCGCGCTCGCGGTGATGCAGGCAACTGTCGGAGACTGGTGAGACGTCATCCCTTGCAAGGGACGCAGAGTTCCAGCAACGTTCAATTCCTGTTGACCTG
>NZ_RZQY01000412.1:0-5332 GCF_003998575.1 Mesorhizobium sp. M7A.F.Ca.CA.001.10.2.1
CCTGCCGCGAGACGCCGGATCTGATGCCGGCGCCGATCTACTACAGCCACAAGATACTCGAATTGCTGGCGGCCGCCCGCCACGAGGGCAGCGGTGAAGCCGGCAGGCTCGGACCGGATGCCAAGAGCCAGGTCACCGTTCGCTATGTCGACGGCAAGGCCGCCGAGGCGACGCAGATCGTGCTGTCCACGCAGCATCTCGATGCGAGCTGGGATTCGAAGAAGGTCCGCAAGGTCGTCGAACCCTATATCCGGGAGGCGCTGGGCGAGCTGAAGATCGCCGACAACTGCATGTGGTACATCAATCCGACCGGCAAGTTCGTCATCGGCGGGCCGGACGGCGACGCCGGGCTGACCGGCCGCAAGATCATCGTCGACACCTATGGCGGTGCCGCACCCCATGGCGGCGGTGCCTTCTCCGGCAAGGACACCACCAAGGTGGATCGTTCGGCGGCCTATGCGGCGCGCTACCTGGCCAAGAACGTCGTGGCGGCGAAACTCGCCGACCGCTGCACCATCCAGCTTTCCTACGCCATCGGCGTTGCTCAGCCGCTGTCGGTCTATGTCGACTTGCACGGTACCGGCAAGGTCGACGAGGCAAAGCTCGAGGACGCGCTGCGCACGGTGATGGATCTGTCGCCGTCGGGTATCCGCCGTCACCTCGATCTCAACAAACCGATCTACGCCAAGACGTCGTCCTACGGCCATTTCGGCCGCAAGGCCGGCCGTGATGGGTCTTTCTCCTGGGAAAAGACCGATCTCGCCAAGGCGCTCAAGGACGCGGTCGCCGCCTGACAGCGGCGCCGCAAAGTCCCACCATGGATCCGAAGGGCAGACCAAGCCGCGCGACCGAAGCCTTTTTCGGTCGCCGGCGCGGCAAAACCATGCGTCCGCAGCAGGCGGCCGCATTGGAAAGCGGCTTTGGCACATATCGGCTCGATCTGACGGCTGAACCGCCGACCGATCTCAGCAGTCTGTTTGAGACGGATGTCAGCGCGGTTCGCCTTGAGATTGGCTTCGGCGGTGGCGAGCATCTCCTGCATCGTGCGATCGAGGCGCCTTCGATCGGCTTTATCGGCGTCGAGCCCTTCGTCAACGGCATGGCCAAGATGATGATGGCGGTGCGCGAGAAACCACTCGCCAATCTGCGGGTCTATGACGACGACGCCACAAGGCTGCTCGACTGGCTGCCGCAAGCCTCGCTCGACGGCATCGATCTGCTCTATCCCGACCCTTGGCCGAAGAAGAAACACTGGAAGCGGCGCTTCGTCAGCCCGGTCAATCTCGAGCGGTTCGCGCATGTGCTGAAGCCTGGTTCAAAATTCCGCTTCGCGTCCGACATCGACACCTATGTCAACTGGACCCTGCTGCATTGCCGCGCGCATGGCGCGTTCGCATGGCAGGCTTGCGAGGCGGCGGACTGGCACCTTTCCTATGAAGGTTGGCCGGGCACCCGTTACGAGGCCAAGGCCATTCGTGAGGGCCGGCGGCCGGCCTATCTGACCTTCATTCGGAAATAAGCTCGCGGTCATAGAGAAATTCCAGGAAAAGTGTGAAACGGTTTTCCGTCCGGAATTGCGTCAAAGCTAGAAGCGGCGGCCGATGCGATCGAAGGCGGCAGGCTCGACGCCGAGATTGCGCAGGTCGTCGGCGCGCGGCCTGCGACCGGCTTCCACGGCCCGTGAAGCGGCCACGGCGCTGCCGAATACGGTGAAGAAGTCGCCTATTGCAGAAAATATCTTGCGATTGCTCATGATCATGTCCTTTCGCGCACGTATGGCGCACGGCCACATTTGTGCAGCGCAACATAAATAGGCGCGTTTCAGCGCCGATCCCATGGGTGTCGCCGCATAGGCGCCATGCGCCCCATGCAACGCTGGCGCGGGCCGCCTCGATGGCGGCGTTGCCCGACCAGCACAGCGGGCTTGAAACACAGGCCGTCATCGTCTATATCAGCCTCAAATTCTTGGTCGGTATGACGAAGAGTGGGTCCACCCGGTCCCGCTCTTTTTTATTACCTGCCGATAACTTGGTAGAGAACGACAGGGCTTCAATGACTGCAACGGCAAGCGAGGGCGACGATCGCATCATCCGCGAAAGCGGCATCGATGCGCGCATCGCGCTGATCGTCCAGCCGGTTCTGCGCGGCATCGGCTTCCGCCTCGTGCGGGTGCATCTGTCGGGCCAGAACGGGCTGACGCTGCAGATCATGGCCGAACGCGAGGACGGCACCATGACCGTCGAAGATTGCGAAGAGGTCAGCCGCGCTGTGTCGCCGGCGCTCGACGTCGATGATCCGATCGAAAAGGCCTATCACCTCGAAGTCTCGTCGCCCGGCATCGACCGGCCACTGGTCCGTAAATCGGATTTCACGACCTGGACGGGTCATCTGGTGAAGATGGAAACATCGATGGTCGTCGCCGACCGCAAGCGCTTCAAGGGCAAGATCGCCGAAGCCGGCGAAGACGATGTGCTGATCGAGCGCGACAAGGCAGCCTATGGCGAGGAGCCGACGGTGCGTGTCCCCTACGATGCGATTGCCGACGTGCGCCTGATCCTGACCGACGATCTCATCCGCGATGCCCTGTCGAAGGACAACAGGGCGCGCAAGGAAGCCAAGAAGCGCCGCGGCGAACCGGACGATGACGAGTCGGGTGCGGAAGCGGACGCCACGGAAGACCACGAACAGGAACTATGATTGAGCTGCCGGGCGCAAAGGCCCGGCAAACAAGCTCCGGAGAAAAACGATGGTTGTAAGCGCCAACAGACTTGAATTGCTGCAGATCGCCGACGCGGTCGCGCGTGAAAAGTCGATCGACAAGTCGATCGTCATCGCCGCCATGGCCGATGCGATCCAGAAGGCGGCGCGCTCGCGTTACGGTCAGGAGACCAACATCCGCGCCGACATCAACCCGAACACCGGTGAGATGAAGCTGCAGCGGCTGATGGAAGTGGTCGAGAAGGTCGATGACTACGCCACGCAGATCGCCATTTCCTCGGCTCGCGAGCGCAATCCCGACGCCCAGCTCGGCGACTTCATCGCCGAACAGCTGCCGCCCATGGATTTCGGCCGCATCGCTGCCCAGTCGGCCAAGCAGGTCATCGTGCAGAAGGTCCGCGAGGCCGAACGCGACCGCCAGTATGACGAGTACAAGGACCGCATCGGCGAGATCGTCAACGGTACCGTCAAGCGCGTCGAATACGGCAACGTCATCGTCGATCTCGGCCGCGGCGAAGCGATCATCCGTCGCGATGAGCTGATCCCGCGTGAAAACTACAAATATGGCGACCGCGTCCGCGCCTATGTCTACGATGTGCGCCGCGAGCAGCGCGGCCCGCAGATCTTCCTGTCGCGTACCCATCCGCAGTTCATGGCCAAGCTGTTCACCATGGAAGTGCCGGAAATCTATGACGGCATCATCGAGATCAAATCGGTCGCCCGCGACCCGGGTTCGCGCGCCAAAATCGCCGTTATTTCGCGCGACAGCTCGATCGATCCGGTCGGCGCCTGCGTCGGCATGCGCGGCAGCCGCGTCCAGGCCGTCGTCGGCGAATTGCAGGGCGAGAAGATCGACATCATTCCGTGGTCGCCTTCTGCGGCGTCCTTCATCGTCAACGCGCTGCAGCCGGCGGAAGTCGCCAAGGTCGTGCTCGACGAGGATGCCGAGCGCATCGAAGTCGTGGTTCCCGACGACCAGCTGTCGCTGGCCATCGGCCGCCGCGGCCAGAACGTGCGTCTGGCTTCGCAGCTGACCGGTTGGGATATCGACATCCTCACCGAGGCCGAAGAATCCGAGCGTCGCCAGAAGGAATTCGTCGAGCGTTCGTCGCTGTTCATGGAAGCCCTCGACGTCGACGAGATGGTCGGCCAGGTGCTGGCCTCCGAAGGCTTCACCAGCGTCGAGGAAGTCGCGTATGTCGATTCCGGCGAGATCGCCTCGATCGACGGTTTCGACGAGGACACCGCTTCGGAAATCCAGACCCGCGCCCGCGAATATCTGGAGAAGATCGAGGCCGAGCACGATGACAAGCGCAAGGCGCTCGGTGTTTCGGACGAGTTGCGCGAAATCCCCGGCGTCACCACCGCCATGATGGTGACGCTTGGCGAGGACGGCGTGAAGACGATCGAGGATTTCGCCGGCTATGCCGCCGACGACCTGACCGGCTGGAAGGAACGCAAGGACGGCGAGACAAAGGTCTATCCGGGCGTGCTGGCCAATCATGGCGTGACCCGCGCGGACGCCGAACAGATGGTTCTGGCCGCCCGCCTCAAGGCCGGCTGGATCACCGAAGACGAGCTTGCAGCCGAAGAAGTCTCGGCTGACGAAGCCGTTGGTGCGTGAGGTGAAACCGCATCGCACCGAACCCGCCCCTGGACGAGATGAACGATCGCACCTGCATCGTTACGCGCAAACAAGCCGAACCGGATGATCTGATCCGGTTCGTCGTCGGCCCGGATTCGGCCGTCGTTCCCGACATCAAGAGAAATCTGCCCGGCCGCGGTTGCTGGGTGAGCGCCGACCGCCTACATATCGACAAGGCTGCGGCGAAGAACCTCTTTGCCCGCGCCTTCAAGGCACAGGTGGTCGTGCCGCCCGATCTTGGCGGCATGATCGACGGGCTGCTTTCCAGGCACGCTCTGGGCATGCTTGGTCTTGCCCGTAAGGCAGGCGCAATTTCGCTTGGTGCTACCAAGGTCGAAAGTGCTGTTCGCGGCGGATTGGCGCTTTTCGTGCTCCACGCGACCGAGGCGTCCGATGACGGCGTGCGCAAGATCAGCCAGGCGCGACGGGCGACAGTCCATCTCGGCGGGCCCGCCATCCTTGCCTACAAACTTTTCTCCGAGGTCGAGTTGAGCTTGGCATTGGGGGGTACAAATGTGATACATGCTGCCGTTCTCGCGGGAGACGCGGGCAGGGCGGTCCAGAAGCGCATGGTTGCGCTCGACCGGTATCGGGGCGGTTCCCCGGACGATCTGGCAATGCTTGCGGCTGTTGCTGACGAAGATGATGCCGCAGAGGATATGGAATGAGCGATACGAAATCGGGTGACGACAATACGCTGAGTGTGACGCCGAAGAAGACCTTGACGCTGAAGCGCCCCGGTATGGAGCAGGGCACTGTGCGCCAGAACTTCTCGCACGGCCGCACCAAGCAGGTCGTCGTCGAAACCAAGAAGCGCAAGTTCTCGATGCCCGGCGACAAGCCGGAGCCTGTTGCCGCCCCCGTCTTCACACCGAAGCCGGCGGTCGTGGCCGCACCCGTCGTGCCGGAAGCACCGAAGGCGCCGCCACCCCCGCCGCCACCGGCCCCGGTCGAGCGCAGCGGCATGGT
>NZ_RZQY01000413.1:0-5328 GCF_003998575.1 Mesorhizobium sp. M7A.F.Ca.CA.001.10.2.1
GTGCTGAAACGGCTGCGGCCGGCAGCCGATCCGGTGGCGTTGGAAACGACGGCGTTCCTCATCTGGCAGATGGGCGAAGCCGCCATGCGGCTGGCGATCTCGGTTGAGCGCCAAGAGGGCGACAGGCTGGTCGCGGCCTACAAGCGCATGGCGCTGAGGGAATTGCTGGCCGAGTAGCAACGCGCCGCAACAAAAAACCCGCCACGAAGGCGGGTTTTTGATCTGTAAAAAGCTCGTTTGGTTTAAGATCTTACTTGGTGCAAGTCATTATCCCAAAACCGCTTCGCACTTTTGGGCGACATGCACTTAGATGCCGAAACCTTCGAAACGCTTCTTGAACTTCGACAGGCGGCCGCCGCGGTCGAGCAGGGTCTGCTGGCCGCCGGTCCAGGCCGGATGGGTGGTCGGGTCGATATCGAGGTTCATCGTATCGCCTTCCTTGCCCCAGGTCGAACGGGTCGTGTATTCGGTGCCGTCGGTCATGACGACCTTGATGGTGTGGTAATCGGGATGAATAGCGCTCTTCATGGCTCGGTTCCTGGCTTGCCGGCGCGGCTGACGGGCATAAGCCTGCGTCGATGCGCCTCTTTTTAAAACTCGAAGCCGCAGCTATTGAGGAGCCACGGCTTCTAAAACGGTCGGCGAGCCTATACATCAGCCGGAATTGAATCACAAGGCCGCGGCAAGCGCATATTGAGGCGCAGACCCCAAGGGCGGCTGGAGGAAACATCGGGATGGCGCAAATCACCAGCGCAGACGAGCGCCGGCGTTCGCTCAAGCCGCTCCGGCGCCTGTTCCCCTACATCACGCACTATCGCACACTGGTCGTCGGCGCCATCATCTCGCTGGTCATCGCGGCGGCAACCACGCTGGCGCTGCCGCTGGCGGTGCGACGCATGATCGATTATGGTTTCTCGTCGTCCAGCACCACCTTCATTGCCGAATATTTCGCCGCCCTGGTGGCGATGGCCGCCGTGCTGGCGGCGGCATCGGCCGGCCGCTACTATTTCGTCATCACGCTGGGCGAGCGCGTCGTCGCCGATATCCGGCGCGATGTCTTCGCCCATGTGACGACGCTGTCGCCTGCCTTCTTCGACACCGCCCAGTCGGGCGAGATCGTGTCGCGGCTTGCCGCCGACACGACGCAGGTCAAGTCGGCGGTCGGCGCGACGGCTTCGGTGGCGCTGCGCAACGTCATCCTCGGCCTTGGCGCGGTGGGGATGATGGTCATCACCAGCCCGAAACTGTCCGGGTTGGTCATTGCCGCTATTCCTGTCATTGTGCTGCCGCTGGTCGCTTTCGGCCGTTCGGTGCGGCGCAAATCACGCCAGGCGCAGGATACGCTGGCCGATGCCACCGCCTATGCCAGCGAGCAGATAGGCGCGGTGCGCACGCTGCAGGCCTTTACCAATGAGAAGCTGGTCACCGGGCATTTCTCGGCCGCGGTGGAAGCTGCTTTCGAGGCGGCACGCTCCTCGATCTTCGCGCGCTCCTTCCTTACCTTCTTCGCCATTTTCACCATCTTCTCGTCCGTCGTGGCGGTGCTGTGGTTCGGCTCGCGCGACGTGCTCGAAGGCTCGATATCGCCCGGTACGCTCGGCCAATTCCTGCTCTATTCGGTGTTCGCCGCCGGCGCGCTGGGCGCGTTGTCGGAAGTCTGGGGCGAGCTTGCGCAGGCGGCGGGCGCCGCCGAACGGCTGACCGAAATCCTGGCCGAGAAGCCGGCGATCCAGGCTCCCGCCGATCCGAAGCCGCTGCCGGCCGTCGCCAAGGGCGCGATCGCCTTCGACAATGTCTCCTTCTCCTACCCGGCAAGGCCGGACCGTGCCGCCGTGCATGGCTTGAGCTTTCAGGTCATGCCGGGCGAGACGGTGGCGATCGTCGGGCCGTCAGGGGCCGGCAAGAGCACGGTGTTTTCGCTGATCCTACGCTTCTACGATCCCGAAACAGGCAAGATCCTGATCGATGGCGTCGATGTGCGCGAGGCCGATCCCGTTTCGATCCGCCAGCGCATCGCGATCGTGCCGCAGGACGTCACCATTTTCGCGGCAAGCGCGCGTGACAATATTGGGTTCGGCCGGCCGGGAGCCAGCAAGGCCGAAATCGAGACGGCGGCGAAGGATGCACTTGCCGATGAATTCATCCTCAAGCTCGAGAACGGGTATGACAGCCAGGTCGGTGAGCGCGGCGTGACGCTGTCAGGCGGCCAGCGCCAGCGGGTTGCGATCGCCCGCGCCATCCTGCGCGACGCCCCGATCCTGCTGCTCGACGAGGCCACCTCCGCCCTCGACGCCGAAAGCGAGACGCTGGTGCAGACGGCGCTGGAACGGCTGATGCAGGGCCGCACCACGATCGTCATCGCCCACCGCCTGGCAACGGTGCTGAAGGCCGACAGGATCCTGGTCATGGATGGCGGCTCGATCGTCGAGGAAGGCACGCATCAAAGCCTTGTCGCCAAGGGCGGCATCTATGCGCGGCTGGCCAAGCTGCAGTTCGAAACCGGAGCCAGTGCTTTCAGGGGCGCGGCTGAGTAGGCAGAAACATCTGCCGCTGTGCCGGCAGCCGCTATACGGCTCCGTATCGCTGCTTCAGATGGTTCACGAAATAAGTGGCGTTGAGCTTTTCGCCGGTGGCGCGTTCGAGCAGGTCCGGCGTCGACCAGCGTGATCCCTGCGACCAGATTTTTTCGCGGCGCCAGTCGTTGATCGCCTCGAAATTGCCTTTGGCGAGATCCTCGTCGGCGGCAGGATGATCCCGCGTCAGCGCCGCCCATTGCTGCGCCGCCATCATCGCGCCCAGCGTGTAGGATGGGAAATAGCCAAAGGCCGCACCCGGCCAGTGCACGTCCTGCATCGGTCCGTCGGCGGGGTTGTCGATGGTGGAGAGGCCGAGATAGTCACGCATCTTGGCGTCCCAGGCTTCGGGCAGATCAGCCACCTCCAGCCGACCCGCGACGAGTTCCTGCTCCAGTTCGTAGCGCAGGATGACATGCAGGGGATAGGTCACCTCGTCGGCATCGACACGGATCAGGCCGCGCTCGACGCGATGCACATGCGGCAGGATGTCGTCGAGCGACCAGGCTTCGCCGAGATGCTTTTCGACCACCGGCAGCGCCCAGCGCCAGAAGGCCGGGTTGCGGCCGAGCTGCTTCTCGACGAACAGGCTCTGGCTTTCATGCACGGCCATGCCGCGCGCCTTGCCGAGCGGCCAGTGCGACCATGCCTTCGGCAGGTTCTGCTCGTAGAGCGCATGGCCGGTCTCGTGCAGTACGCCCATCAGCGCCGACAGGAAGTCTGTAGTCTTGTAGCGGGTGGTGATGCGCACGTCGCTCGGCACGCCGCCGCAGAAAGGGTGGTGCGACACCGACAGCGACCCGTGTGTCAGGTCGAAGCCGACCGCCGCCATCATGGCAAGGCCGAGCTCGCGCTGCCGGTCGATCGCATAGGTGCCTGAGAGCGGCTTCAGCGGGCGCTTGCGCAGCCGTGCGTCCTGGATAGCCAGCGCCTCCGGCACAAAACCTTTCAGGAAAGCCTTCAGGTCGGCGAACACTGGCGTGATGTCGGCGGTGCGGTTGCCGGGGTCGTACTGCTCCATCAGCGCGTCATAGGGGGCGAGGCCGAGCACATCGGCACGCAGCGCCGCTTCCTCGCGCACCAGCGCCACGACGCCCTCCAGCGCCGGCTGGAAGCCCGCCCAGTCGTTCTTGGCGCGCAGGCCGCGCCACAGCTGCTCGCAACGCATGCGCGCGGTCGTCTGGCGTTCGACGAATTCGACCGGCAGGCAGGTCAGGTTGGCGTATTGGCGCCGCAGTTCCGAGACCGCAGTGCGCTGCTCTTCACCCAATGCTTCCTGTTCGGCCGCAGCGATCCAGTCGGCTATCTCCGGCGCCGTTGCCCTGGTGTGATACATGCCGGCCAGTGCCGACATCGCCTCGGCACGCTTCTCGCCACCGCCGACGGCCATGTGGGTGGCCTCATCGGCGCCGAGAATGGCCAGTGCATGCTCGAGCGCTTCGAGCTTGTGGCAGAGGTCATCGAGTTTCTGAAAGGACATGGCGGCTTCCGTGATTGGGGACGGCGCGAAAAGACACCAACACAAATGCGTTGGCAACCCTCGGATGCCGTCGGGCAAATGCACCTTGCGCAGGCGATGCCGCGCATGGAATGCTGCCGGCGACAACGCAAGGGGGACGAAATGATCGGCAACATCCTGGTTGGGCTGGTGGCCTTGATCCATGCCTACATCGTCTATCTGGAGATGGTGCTGTGGGACACGCCGCGCGGACACAAGGCTTTCAACCTGACCCCGGAATTCGCCAGCGCCTCCAAGGTGCTCGCCGCCAATCAGGGGCTCTACAACGGTTTCCTCGCCGCCGGCTTCATCTGGGGGCTTTACCTCGGGGCGGCCGGTTTCCAGGTCAAGGTGTTTTTCCTGCTGTGCGTGGCTGTTGCCGGCCTCTATGGCGCGGCAACGGTTGGCCGCAAAATCCTGTTTATCCAGACCGCGCCGGCGATTGCCGCGCTGATCGCGGTCTGGCTGGGCTGGTAAAAAGGACGCCCGCGGGATGGCTCCCGAAAGCGTCAGGTGATCCCTTCCTCTTGGACCGTTTCGGGCGCTATGGCCTCAGCCGTTCGGGTAGTTGCCGCCGTCGTCGCCGTCGCCCATCAGGAAACCGCTGCCGGTATCGACCCTCAGGCGCTGGTCGACATTGTCGAGCCGGCGCAGCAGGTCATGATATTGCGCGGCCGGTATCCTGCCGTGATCGGACGCGGCGACTTTCTCTGCCGCCTGACCGATGTGGGCCGTGCGCATTTCCAGGCGTTCCGCCACGGCCGGGGTGATGTTGTTGGCCTGTCTTGCGTCCACGATGCCCTGCCGGACGCCCTGCACCTGTGCGATAAGCGCCTCGACACGCGGGCCAGTCATGTCGGTCGGATCGGCCGCGTCGAGAGCGCCCTTGTGATGGCCCGCGGCATAGGCGCCGGCAAGCGGAACGGCGATGAGGAGCGCCGTGAGTGTAGCAGTTCTAAGCGAGGTCTTGAAAGAGCGCATCACGCGTCTCCTCTTGTAGAGGAAGGCGGCGGTTGTCCGCCTGCCTTCCGGCCTTGGGCCGTCCGGTTCCGTCGCGTCGCGATGAGGGGGTTCATCGCCGGCGGTTCTCGGCCCGGGCGGCAAGTTAGGATCGCCCTGCGACAATGTGTAATTAAAAAAAGATAATCTTTTCAGGCCTTGTCGGCCTCTATCTGCGCTCTAGAGTTGAGCCGACGAACAAGTTCGCGTGATTTTGGATCAACGTTCGGTGAGCTTCAGTTCAATACGGCGGTTCTT
>NZ_RZQY01000414.1:0-5316 GCF_003998575.1 Mesorhizobium sp. M7A.F.Ca.CA.001.10.2.1
CCCCGACAGTTCGGCGGTGATCGCCACCGATTGCGGATGCAAGGTGACGACGCCGACTTCCGGTTTGCCGGGCGCGCCCATGCCGGCGGGGGCGCTGCCCTCCTGCGAGCAGGACGCCAGCAGAAAGGTAGCGGCGAACATCGCGGCCCAGGGCGCCAGATGGCGTGCCGAAAAACGAGGCTGGCTAGGCTTGGAAATCATGGCCTGGATCTTTCCCTGGAGTTGTGTACGCGTTGGCAATGGACCGCCTGGTCGAGGGGCATGCCGATCCATATGATGATAGGCCGCACCCGTCGGCGGGCGGCGACGAGCAATGCTTGGAAGCGGCTCATGTCGCGCTCCTTCTCGGCGGCCGGAGCTGCTCGAAAGTCGAGTAGCTGGCCTCGATGCCCACCAACATCATTATGCCGATCAGCGAGGACATGCCAAGCGCCTTGCCGGAGTTCACGCGATCTTGCGGTCATGATGTCCATGGTTGTCGAGCGGCTGCGAGAGCGGAAGCGACAGCCGCCAGGCGGCGAAGCGCAGGCGGATCGCGCCCTTCAGCGTGTCGACCGGGAGGGCCAGCGGCATATCGCGCCCGGCAGGACCGAACGAGAGCCTCGGGCTGGCGGACGCGAGCAGCCGCAGCATGATCATGGCTTCCCACATTGTCGTGCTTCCATTGCATGGTTCGAATTGGCGTCATTCGAACTGGACGTGATTGAAACGAGGGATGGCGGAGATACGCCCGCCATCCCCCGGAGAACCGGCCGGCCCGAGAACGGGTTGGGTACCGGGCCGGCCGGTGCAGTCGGTCAGAGTTGTCAGTCGTTCCCGGGCTGGGGCGAGAGCTGCCTGCCATCGTTGGGCAGGCCTCTGGGGCCGGCTGCATCGTTCGGCGGCCCGCCCCAGGGACCGGGGGGTGATCCATGGGGGCGTTCCGCCGAAGCGAGGACTTCGAGTTGTTCGGGCGTCAGCTTGGCACGCAGTTCCGCGATCGCGTCCTTCAGTTTACCGGCCGAAACCGCGCGGGCGGTGACATCGTCGGCCAGCTTTTCCTGGAACGCGAAAGGATCAGGCTTGCCGCCGGGACCCGCCGCGTCGGGACCCTTCGCTTCAGCACTACCGGGCCGCCCGTGGTTGGGTCGAGGCGGCGAAAGCACCGCCTGCAGCGCGCTGGTGTAGTCGCGCCAGGCGTCGAGTTGTTCGGTGCGGATGCCGACGCGGGTCTCCAGCGCGGCGAGCCGGGCGGCCAGCATGAACTCCGGCGGCGGACCCATGCGGCGGGGGCCAAAGCCCTGTGGGCCGAAACCCTGCGAACCAGGCCGCATCGGTTCATGCGGGCCGGGTCCAGCCATCGGGCCGTGATCTGGGCCGTCCTGCATGGCCACGACAGGTGGCGGCTCGCCTGGTCCGGCGCCGGGATCTGGCTGCGCTGCCAGCGCGGGGTGAATTGCGGCGACGGAAAACAGGCCGAGCGCAAGAAGTCTGCTTCGCATAAAGATGTTCCTTTCTCTCATGCTTCGGACAGTTCAGAGGATAGGAAGCGTCTTTGTCCGCTTCGCGTCGGCGTGTTGCCGAAGGTTTCCGCAAAAGGGCAATTTGTTTCCGAATGTTTCCCTCGGGCCCCCGGAAACGTTCGGTTGCAATTTTCCATGCCGCTCGGGCGCGGCTCCTCCTATAATCGTGGCCAAGGCAAGGGCACGATTGATGCAGTCACAACCCCATATCCTCGTCGTTGACGACGACCGCGAGATCAGGACGCTTCTCCAGCGTTATCTCGACAGCCAGGGCTTTCGCGTCACGGCGGCGGCGGACCGGCGCGAATGCGAGCAACGGCTTGGCTCAGGCCAATTCGACCTGATCGTGCTCGACGTGATGCTGCCGGACGGCTCGGGGCTCGATATCTGCCGCGGCTTGCGCGACCGCAAGCCGCACACCCCGATCATCCTGCTGACCGCGCTGAAGGAAGATGTCGACCGCATCATCGGCCTGGAACTCGGCGCCGACGACTATCTCGGCAAGCCGTTCAACCCGCGTGAGCTCATTGCCCGCATCCGCGCCGTGCTCAGGCGCTCGGCGCCCGAGGAGGCGCCCGCCTCCCTGCGCGCGCGTACGTACCGCTTCGCCGGCTACAGGCTGGAGCCGGACACCCGCAAGGTGACGGACGCGCAAGGCGTGGCCGTCGACCTTACGGGCGCAGAGTTCGACCTCTTGCAGGTGTTTCTCGACCGCCCCGGCCGGCTTTTGTCGCGTGACCAGCTTCTCGACCTGACGCAAGGCCGCGAGCGCGACCCGCTCGAGCGTTCGGTCGATGTGCTGGTGAGCCGGCTACGCCGCAAATTTTCCGACACCGGCGACGGGCCGCTGTTCAAGACCGTGCGCAATGGCGGCTACCAGCTCACCGCGCGCGTCGAGACCGTGGAGAGCCAGGCGTGAATTCGCTGCGCCGCCGTCTCATCCTGCTGCTGGTCGCCTCGATCGTCGGCGTCGTCGGCCTGGCGACGGCCGCCGTCATCAGCGTGCGCGGCGGCGGACCGCCGCCGGAACTGACCGTGCCCTGGATTGCCCAACAGATGGAACTGGTGGTGCGGCTTTTGCCGGGGCCGGTCCCCGACGTCCTGCGGGTGCAATTCGCCGACCATCCGGCGGGCGGCAAGATGGCTCGTGCGGAAACGGCGATGCTCAATGACATCCTGCACCGCCGTGGCCTCGACTTTCCGGCGGTCGTCAACGAGAAGGCGGACGAACCCGGCCAGATCGCATCGATGCACCTGCCTGACAGCCGCTGGGCGATCATGGAGGTGCCGCACCTCAAGCCGCCGCGTCGCGAATGGCTGGTTCTGGCCGGCTGGATCTCGCTGATCGTCGCCGGCGCCACGGCGGTGTCGGTCTATTTCACCTCGGTGCTGATCCGCCCGCTCGAGATGCTGGAGGCCGCCGTCTCCAAGATCGGATCGGACGGCGTGCTGGCGGCGGTGCCGGAAGTGGGCTCGGCCGAGGTCAAGGCCACCGCGCATGCGCTGAACCAACTCTCGTCGCGGCTGCGGACCGCCATGGAAAGCCGCATGCGGCTGGTCGCCGCCGCCGGCCATGATCTGCGAACGCCGATGACGCGCATGCGGCTGCGCGCCGAATTCCTCGACGACGAACGCGACAAATGGCTTCACGACCTCGACGAACTCGACCGCATCGCCGACAGCGCCATCCGTCTGGTGCGCGAAGAGGTGAACCAGGACGCCGTCGAACCGGTCGACCTGGCAAAGACGGTGCGCGATATCGAAGCCGAGATGGCATCGCTCGGCCATGCCGTGTCGATCGGGCACCTGGACAAGGTTTGCGTGCGGGCCGGCGCGCTTGGCCTGCGCCGCGCCTTGCGCAACCTGATCGTCAACGCCGCCACCCATGGCAAGGCGTGCCGCATCGACCTGGCCGCAGCCGACAATCGCGCCGTGCTGACCATATCTGACCATGGCCCGGGCATACCCACGGAACTCCTGAACAAGGCGTTCGAGCCCTTCTTCCGCGTCAACCCCGGCCGCCTGCAATCCGTCCCCGGAGCCGGTCTTGGCCTCGCCATCGCCAAGGAGATCATCGAGCGCTACGGGGGCACGGTAACGCTGGAAAACCGCCCGGGCGGCGGGCTGGAACAGACGGTGGTGTTCGACGCGGTGTAACGGTTAGCGGTCAGCCGAGTAATCGGCGTTGACGAAAAAACAGAGACGATGCTGCACCGCGCAAAGCCAATGTTCCAAATCATATCTCCACGGAGCCAGGACCGAACCCATATAGCCAAACTATAGATTCCAAAATTTCTTGCGACTTCACAAAGAACTAGGCTCTCAAGCCAAGAGCTCCCCTCAATCAACCGGGGCGGGAATATCGGCACAATTTAAACGCCAAGGTTTAATTCTGAGGAAACTCGCCAGAAATGGCGAGAACCGGCCGGTTTTGTCAATTTTTAGCACTTGCTCACATAAGTATTTCAGCCGGGTAGATATTTTGTGTTGCGCTGCACAATGCCGTAGCCGAACGATGTCCTGGGGGGACTCGTTTGCGACTGGACATACGCCGTGGAGGATTCCGCCAGGTTGACCAGCTTGAGTTGTCCGTCCGTCGATTTCGAGCCCGGCCCGGCCGTGCTCGCAATGCGCGGATTTGCGGGTGCCTTGGCGGGTCTCGTCCGCCTTAGCCTGCCGCTCGAAGCGGCCGGCTGGCGGCCTCATCGCGGATATCACGCCGGCGGAAGCCGCTGATGGGAAGCGCCCGTGACATCCAACTTGATGCGTTGAGAGCTATCGCCGTAACGATGGTGTTGTATTCCCATTTCTTCGCGGAGGGACCTTCGTTCTGGGGCCATATCGGTGTGCGGCTGTTCTTCGTGCTGAGCGGCTTCCTGATCACGCGCCTGCTCCTGGAGGCGCGCTCGGCCACCGAATTCGAAACCGGCCCGGCGCTGCGCTCCTTCTACATCCGGCGGATGTTGCGGATATTCCCGCCCTATTTTGCCGTCCTGGGTTTCGTCTGGCTGGTCGACCTGGATCAGTCCAGGGGGTCGCTGGTCTGGCATGCGCTTTATCTGTCGAACTTCTGGTATGCGCTGCACAATAACTGGAACCCTTGGGTGCTGGGCCATTTCTGGAGCCTGAGCATCGAGGAGCAGTTCTATCTTGCCTGGCCGCTGGTCGTCCTGCTGGCCCCACGCCGCCGCTTCGAGGCCATCTGCATCGCCGTCATCGCGCTGTCGCTGGCCTATCGCTTCTATTGGCCGATCACCGCCACGCCGACGCTGACGCGCGACCTGCTGCCGCCGGCATCCATGGATGCGCTGGCGTCGGGCGCGCTGCTTGCCTGCTGGCATTTTAGGGGCGCCGGCCTGCCGCACTGGATGCGGCTGGGCTGGCCTGCCTTCGCGGCCGCATTCCTTGTCATCGAGTGGTTAGTCCCGGAGCCCGCCGATCCGACACTGGAATGGGCCCGCTGGCTGCTGCGGGAAGTCCTGCCCCTGGTGCCGCTGATGGTCATCGTGGCAGCCTGTTCGCGCGGCCTTGGCGGCATCCTGGGCAGGCTTGCCGAAGTGCCGCCGCTGCTTGGCCTCGGCCGCATCAGCTACGGCGTCTATCTCTATCATCCGATATTGCTGTCGCTCGCAGTCAAGGCGCAGCCCTGGATTCCACTCAACGTCTCGGAGCAAGGGCCAGGGCGATTCCTGGTCGCGGGCGCCGCCACGATTGTCGCCGCCTGGATTTCCTGGGTGGTTTTCGAGAGGCCGCTCAACAGCCTGAAGCGCTACTTCCCCTATGTCGCGCGCACCCGCTCTGCACAGGGCAGCCA
>NZ_RZQY01000415.1:0-5308 GCF_003998575.1 Mesorhizobium sp. M7A.F.Ca.CA.001.10.2.1
CCGATGGCGTCGGCCGCCGTGCGCAGATTGAGCGGCTTCAGCTGCCGCACGCCATGGACGAGGAAGGCATCCTGCTGGCGAACGATTTCCGAGGCGACCTTGAGGATGGTCTTTGCCCGCTGGTCGAGGCTGCGCGTCAGCCAGTTTGCATTCTGCAGGCATTCGGCCAGAAAATCCTTTTCCGCCTGGTTCTTGGCCTGCGGTGAGACCTGGGCGAAATAGATATGGTCGACCAAGACCCGCGGCAGCGTTTCGGCATTGAGTTCGACCGTCCAGCTGCCGTCATTGGCCGCGCGCACCTCGACATCGGCGACGATCGCGTCGCTGGCGCCGCCCGAAAACGCCATGCCCGGCCGGGGATCGAGCGCCCGGATCTCCGCCAGCATGTCGAGCAGATCCTCCTCGTCGACACCGCATATCCGTTTCAATGCATGAAAATCACGTCGTGCCAGGAGTTCGAGATTGGCGACCAGCGCCTTCATCGCCGGATCGAGCCGGTTGCGCACCGCAAGTTGCAGCGACAGGCATTCGGCCAGGTCGCGGGCAAACAGGCCGGCCGGCTCGAAGGTCTGACACACCGCCAGCACCTTCGCCACGGCAGCGGCATCCGCACCGAGACGAGCGGCGATCTCGGCCAGGTCGGCACGCAGATAGCCGGTCTCGTCAAGGCCGTCGGCGAGTTCGGCGGCGATCAGCCGTGCAGCCGGGTCAGTGAAGGCTAGCGCCACCTGTTCACCGACATGGTCGCGCAGCGTGATCGCAGCAGTCGCCATATCGCCGGCGTCAAACCACTCGGATGAGGAACCCGCGCCATTGCTCGAAGCCGATTTCCATTGTGCCGTCAGGTCGGGACCGAGCCGCTCGCTGGTCCCCGGGTCGTCGGGGAACAGGTTTTCCAGCGACGTGTCGAGCTTGTCCGAGATCGCCTCGGCGCTCCACTGCGTCTCGTTTTCGAACCAGTCGCCTTCGGCGGTGGCTTGCGGCTCCGCCTCGATCTTCTGCGCCTGGTCGCTGGCGGCATCGTCCTGCGGCTCGGCGCGCTCCAGCAGCGGATTGCGCTCGATTTCCTCGTCGATGAAATGCTCAAGCTCGACATGGGTGAACTGCAGCAGCCGAATCGACTGCATCAGCTGCGGCGTCATCACCAGCGACTGCGATTGTCGTAGCTGTAGTTTGGCCGCCAACGCCATGGTTCGGTTTCAAACGCCTCGTCTACGCATCCCGACTTCCGGGCAAGAATTTTGCAGCCGGCCATAAAACTGGCCCGGCTTTTGCTTGTCAAGGCAATTGGTAGCAAAACCCGCTTACCGGAGCGTTATCCCGGAGCAAAATCGAGAAAAAGCGCCGCTCGAACCGGAAAAATCGTGTCAGGAAACAAATTTCACGCTCAGAGCAATTCCAGGAAAAGTGAGAGACCGCTTTCCCGGGAAAAGCGCATAGCGCTTTCCCTTGGGATTGCGTCAAGACGAAAAGACGGAGCGGATTGGCGTTTTCCGTGAAACGACGAACCGTTCAGAGCGTAAAACCCTCGCCGAGGTAAAGTCGCCGCACATCGGGGTTTGCCACCACCTCGTCGGCCCTTCCATGGGTCAGCACCTGGCCGGCATGGATGATGTAGGCGCGGTCGATGAGGCCGAGCGTTTCGCGCACATTGTGATCGGTGATGAGGACGCCGATGCCGCGCGCCGTCAGGTGGCGCACCAGTTGCTGGATATCGGCGACGGCGATCGGATCGATGCCTGCGAAAGGCTCGTCGAGCAGCATGTAAGCCGGACGCGTCGCCAGCGCTCGCGCGATTTCCAGGCGTCGCCGCTCGCCGCCCGAAAGCGACATGGATGGCGCCTTGCGCAGATGGCTGATGTGGAATTCCTCGAGCAGTTCGTCGAGATTGCGCTCGCGCACCTTGCGGTCCTTTTCGACCACTTCCAGCACCGCGCGGATATTCTGCTCGACATTGAGACCGCGGAAGATCGACGCTTCCTGCGGCAGATAGCCGATGCCGAGGCGTGCGCGACGGTACATCGGCATCGACGTGACGTCGAAGCCGTCGATCTCGATCGTGCCTTCATCCACCGGCACGAGGCCGGTAACCATGTAAAAACAGGTCGTCTTGCCGGCGCCGTTGGGGCCGAGCAGCCCAACGGCCTCGCCGGCGCGCACGCCGATGGTGACGCCGCTGACGACCTTGCGGCCCTTGTAGCTCTTGGTCAGCCCCTTGGCGATCAGGGTTCCCTTGAACTTTCCCGCATCGACGGTCACCGTGGCCGGCGCCGAAAGCTTGCCGGCGGCCCGTCCCGGAAGACGCGCCGTCAGCGACGACAGGCTGGCCATCAGGGGTTCGTCGCTCCCGATTTCGGCGGCGGCGTGATCGACATCTGGACGCGTTGCCCAGCGCATGGATCCACCTGAGCCAGCCCGCTTTTCATCTGCACGGTAAGCTTGCAGCCCACCAGAATGTTGTCGTTTTGCGACAGAACAACCTTTTTGCCCGAAAGCACCAGCACCTGGCTCTTCATATCGAAGCTGCCTTGATCGCCTGTCGCGACCTGCGCATCCGACTTGATGTAAACCTTGTCGGAGATCTCCAGGTGATCGATGTTGGCCGAGCCCGTCATCGCCGCACCCGCGGCCTCGGTGCCCTTGGCAGCGGCGTTGGGGTCCTTGACGTAGTAGACCGTCATCTTGCCGGCCTTCATCAATGTCGGCCCCTGGACGACACTGACATTGCCCGTGAAGATGGCGACACTGTCGGCCTGGCGGACTTCCAGCTTGTCGCTCTCGATCTGGATCGGCTTGTCGCCGGACAGTTTGAGGCCTGATTGACTGGTCGTCTGCGCCGATGACGGCCCGAGTCCGAGCAGCAGCAACGCTGAAGTTGCAGCCGCGAGCCGCGTCGAACTACTGAGCCGCATTGGTTTCTCCGCTGTTTCCCTGTGCCGCCTTCAAGGCGGTGGAATCGATGTTGACGCGCACCTTGTTCTCGAAAACCAGAACCTTGCCATTGTCCTGGACCGACATCGTATCCGCCGTGATCCGCGACCCGCCACGGCTGACATCGACGGGATCTCCCGTCTTCATAGTGCCTTTGCCCATGTCGAGGAAGACCGATTTGAACTTGGCCTGCATGCCGTCGGTCGTGGTGATCGTCACGTCGCTGGTCAAATTCATCGTATTGCCGTCGCGATCGTAGGTGCCGTGCGAGGCCTTGACCGCCGCCACATTGTCGGGCGCGATCGGCACCTTGGCGTCGATGCCTTCCAGCTCGATGATACCTTGCGTGCTGACATCCTGAATGGCACGCAGCGCCGTCATCGAATAAGGCTGCTTCTGCTTGGTGAAACCGTTGAGCTTGGGATTGGCCATCACCAGCTTGCCGTTGGAAAAGGCAGTGCCTTCCGCCTGAACCTTCACGGCGACGGGTGCGGCGAGATAGGAATAGACCGGGAAAGCGACCGCTATCAGTGCCGCGGCCACCGGCACGGCAAATTTGAGAACGCGCACGCGGCGCGAATGACGCTGTGCACGGTCGAAAGCGTCGCCGCGCGTCCGGCCGTCCGCCGGGGGAGCCAACACCGCCTCGGCGTTGGTCGGTTCAATCGGTCGCGCTAACATTCACTGCTTTCTTTAACCCTGCCCACCCTTGAGCACCGCCTATAGGTGGGACGCCGGCGCTTTCAAGCAAGCACAAGCCCACGAAAACTGCAAAAATGTGACAGCCGCCTTTGTACAGACGAAAACGAGGTCCGCACAACTGCGTGTTCTCCATAGCAGAAACAGACACGCGGCGTAAAATTTATCCGTCGTCGGTCTCGTCGCCGACCTGGGGCGATTGCACAAACATGTGAGCAGGCCAATACTTGTAGAGCGCCTAGCCGAGGCCGGCCGACTGTCGACGGGGATGGCTACCTCACGTCCAGGTGCTGACTTGTCTCGCCATACGCAAAAGAGAACTGCTTCCAGATGGGCGGATCATGGTCTAAAAGCGTCTCCTCCCGCCGACTGAAAGGCTGACCATGGCACTGAGAGCCGACGACCTGATCGACCGCCGCCGTTTGCGGCGCAAGCTGACATTCTGGCGCGTCGTCGCCATAGGCATCGTAGCCCTTGGGGTGATTGCGCTTTCAACCTGGTTCTATGGCGACGATTTCGGCGGCTCGACGGTCGACCATATTGCCAAGGTCAAGATCGAAGGCACGATCACCGAGGACGAGGAACTGATCAAGCGGCTGGAAACCATCCGTCTTTCATCGAAGGTGAAGGGCGTGATCCTGTCGATCGATTCGCCTGGCGGCACCACCGTCGGTGGTGAGTCGATCTATGAAGAAGTGCGCAAGCTGGCCGCCGACAAGCCGGTGGTGGCGGAAGTCGGCACGCTCGCCGCATCGGCGGGCTATATGATCGCCAGTGCCGCCGATCACATCGTTGCCCGCAAGACCTCGATCGTCGGCTCGATCGGCGTGCTGATCCAGTATCCCGACGTCAGCGGCCTGATGGACAAACTCGGCGTCAAGCTGGAGGAGGTGAAATCCTCGCCGCTGAAAGCCGCACCCTCTCCCTTCAAGCCGACCAATGACGACGAGCGTGCCATGGTTCGCAAACTCATCCTCGACAGTTATAACTGGTTCGTCGACATCGTCGCCGAACGCCGCAAGATGACCCGCGAACAAGCGCTGGCGCTTGCCGACGGCTCGATATTCACCGGGCGTCAGGGCGTAGCCAACGGGCTGATCGACGCCGTCGGCGGCGAGGCGGTAGCGGTCGACTGGCTGGCGACCAAGGGCGTCGATGCCAAGCTCAAGGTCGTCGAGTGGAAGGATACCGAACAGCGCGGCGGCTTCCTGTTCTCGAAAGCGATGGCGCAAACCATCGGCAGTGCGCTCGGCCTGCCCGCCTACAGTGGCGACGTCATCCATGAACTCGGAGCCGACCGCTTGTTTCTTGACGGTCTCGTTTCCGTCTGGCACCCTTGAGACGCCGTTTGGGGCAAGTGAAAAAAGCAAATAAAATCATCCTCATAATTTTGACCGCACTGCTTTCACGGGGACCCGTCTCATGATCAAGTCCGAACTTGTGCAGATTATTGCCACGCGCAATCCGCATCTTTTCCTGCGCGACGTCGAAAACATCGTCGGCGCCATCTTCGATGAAATCACCGACGCCCTTGCCGAAGGCAACCGGGTCGAGTTGCGAGGCTTCGGCGCTTTTTCGGTGAAGAACCGTCCCGCCCGCACCGGCCGCAATCCGCGCACCGGCGAATCCGTCGAGGTCGAGGAGAAGTGGGTGCCGTTCTTCAAGACCGGCAAGGAAC
>NZ_RZQY01000416.1:0-5281 GCF_003998575.1 Mesorhizobium sp. M7A.F.Ca.CA.001.10.2.1
GTTCCACCGCGTCGCGCATCTCTTGCGCACGTTCGACATGGATGGTCTTCACGCCAGCCGGATCGGCAATGCCGACAGGACCGGAGACGAGGTGCACATCGGCGCCGAGCCTGGCCAGTGCTGCCGCTATGGCATGGCCCTGCTTGCCGGACGAACGGTTGGCGATGTAGCGCACCGGGTCGATCGGCTCATGCGTGGGGCCGGAGGTGACGATGATCCTGCGCCCCGACAGCGGCTTCGGGCCGACGTCGAGCAGTGCGTCGATCGCGGCGACGATCTCCAGCGGCTCGGCCATGCGGCCTTCGCCCGCTTCATTGCTTTCGGCCATCTCGCCCCTGACCGGACCGACGAAGATGACACCGTCTTTCTGCAGCGTCGCGCGGTTGCGGCGGGTGGCCGGATGCGCCCACATCCTCGGGTTCATGGCTGGCGCCATCAGCACCGGCTTGTCGGTGGCGATGAGCACCGTGGAGGCCAGATCGTTGGCGTGGCCATTGGCGAGCTTGGCCATCAGGTCGGCGGTGGCTGGCGCCACCACCAGCAGGTCGGCCTCGCGCGACAGCCTGATGTGGCCGACATCGTGCTCGTCCTGGCGGTCGAACAGTTCGGTAAAGACATGGTCGGCGGAGAGCGCGCCGGCCGACAGCGTGGTGATGAACTCCTGCGCGGCCGATGTCATGACCACCCGAACGCCGGCTCCGCGCTCGCGCAGCCGGCGGATGAGATCGAGCGCCTTGTAGGCGGCGATGCCGCCGCCGATGATGAGCAGGATGCGCTTGCCGGAGAGGCTCATGCCCAAGACCAGTTCTTATCGAGTGTCATGCCGGCTTCAGCGCCGGTTCGATATCGGTATGGATGAAATCATTGCCCTTGAAAAGCAGCGGCAGGTTTCGCGTCCTGGCGAGGGCGTAGGAAAAACAGTCGCCCATGTTGAGTTTGGCGGGATGGCCAGTGCCGCGGCCATAGAGGGCATAGGCTTCAATGCCGGCCTGTGCATGTTCGGCAGTGAGAGCGACGATCGTGACTTTCAGTCTTTCTAGAAGGCCTCTCAACTCAGCTGTGCCGGCCGCCCCATAACGTCCGACGACGACCGTGCCACATTCCATCAGGGTCGCGGCGCTCATAAACATCAGCTGATTTCCGGCGAGGCGCTGGGCTATCACCGGTGCATCAGGCTCCTGCTTGAGGATGGCCAAAATCGCGGAGGTGTCGATCACCACAGTCAGTCCTCCTCGATGAAGGACCAGAGCTCATCCGTTAGTTTTTTCTGATCGAAGTCCACTTTTCGCAATCGTCGACCGAATTCGAGGATTTCCTCTGCCGTGACGACATCGTCGTCGTGCTTGTTGACTGCCGCTACATCCTTCAACAACAGGGTTCTTGCCTCCTGCTCCATTGACACGCCATGTCTGGCGGCCTGCTCGCGCAGCCTTTGCTTCAAATCCTCGTCGAGATTGCGGATCGTCAGGGTGCCCATGGCTATTCCTGCATTCTTGCGATTGATTGATCCTTGGGTTTTTCCCCAGATGCCAAACCCGTTCGGTCGAACCCTTTTGTGGTCGGCAGCCCAACGGATGCGGCGAGCACGTCCCGCGCTTCCTGCTCCATGGAAACGCCCCGCGCGGCGCCGCGCTCGCGTAGCCGCCGCATGACATGGTCTTCCAGATTGCGGACGGTAATCCTCGCCATATGCACACTCCTACGTAGAATATAGCGATCTCGATTTCCGACTGCAATGACAGCATTGCTGTCATTGCCTGCACTCAGATGATCTTCCAGGCGATATAGACCAGCGTCAGCGCAATTACCCAGAGTGCCCAGCGGCCGGAGCGGCTGTAGCGCGCCTCGGCCTTGCCGATGGCGTCGGCGGTGGTCTCGTCGAAGCGCAGGCCGTGCTCGGCCATCAGGTCGATCTCGCGCGACAGCCGGTCGGTGCGCGCCGCAAGCTCGGGAATCTGGCGGGCCAGGGTGAGCAGCGCCCGGGCGCCGTCACGCGCATCGATCATCATGCCACGCGGCCCAAGATTGCCTGATATCCAGTCGCCGACCACCGGCTCGGCCGTCTTCCACATGTTGAAGGCCGGGTCGAGCGTGCGCGCCACGCCCTCGACCACCACCATGGTCTTCTGCAACAGGATCAATTCGGGCCGCGTCGCCATGTCGAAGAGTTCGGTGACCTCGAACAGCAGCGTCAGAAGCTTGGCCATCGAGATGGTCTCGGCCGGCTGGCCATGGATCGGCTCCCCGATCGCCCGGATCGCCTGCGCGAAGGCCGCGACATTGTGCTGGCGTGGCACATAGCCGGCCTCGAAATGGACCTCGGCGACACGCAGATAGTCGCGCGTGATGAAGCCGTAGAGAATTTCGGCGAGGAAGCGGCGCTCCTTCTTGCCGAGCCTGCCGGCAATGCCGAGATCGACGGCAACGATGGTGCCGTTTGCCTCGACGAACAAATTGCCCGGATGCATGTCGGCATGGAAGAAGCCGTCGCGCAGGGTGTGGCGCAGGAACGACTGGATGAGATTGGCTGCGATCGCCTTCAGATCGTGGCCGGCGGCCTCCAGGCCGGCAATGTCGTTCATCTTGACGCCGTCGACCCACTCCATGGTCAAGACGTCGCGGCCGGTGCGCTCCCAGTCGACGGACGGCACGCGAAAGCCGGGGTCATCCCTGGTGCTTTCGCCGAGCTCCGAGAGAGCCGCCGCCTCGAGGCGAAGATCCATCTCGATCTTGGTGGTCTGCGCCAGCGTCTGGGTGACCTCGACCGGCCGCAGCCGGCGGGACGAGGGGATGTATTTCTCCTGCAGGCGAGCGGCGAGGAAATAGCTTTCGAGATCCTGGAAGAAACGGCGGCGCACGCCGGGACGGATCACCTTGACCGCCACCTTGGTGGCAATGCCGTCATGGACAGCGTCGGCGGCATGGACCTGGGCGATGGAGGCGGCGGCGACCGGGTCGCCGAATTGCGTATAGAGATCGCCGATCTTGCGCCCGAGCGAAGCCTCGATCGCCGCGATGGCCTCGGCCCGGGGGAAGGTGTGCATCTTGTCCTGCAACGTGGCGAGATCGAGCGCCATGTCGTTGCCGACGACGTCGGGCCGTGTCGCCAGGAACTGGCCGAGCTTTACATAAGATGGACCGAGCCGGACGACCGCCTTGGCCAGCCGGTCGCTGCGCTCATAGGCCAGCGCGCGGCGGCGGGTGAACAGCCGCGCCATCCGCCATCCGAACTTCGGCAGGCCGGACAGTTCCTCACCCGGCAGAGCGGCGACGACACCCTCGCGGACCAGCACCCAGCCGGCCCTTACGAGCCGGAATCCTGCACTGACATTGCTCATGGCAGCGCCAATCCTGCCGGCTCTTTGAACCGGCATAGCACGCGTCGGTTGTGAGAAATGCGGCCCGGCCTCAAAGCTTCCAGCCCGAATGAAGTGCTGCAATACCGCCGGAGTAGTTGCGGAAGGAAACGCGGTCGAAGCCGGCGCGGGAAATCATCGTCGCGAAATTCTGTTGATTGGGAAACCTGGCGATCGATTCGACCAGATAGGAATAGGGTTCGCCGTCGCCAGTGACCATCTTGCCGATCTTTGGAATGGCGTTGAACGACCAGGCTTCGTAGGCCTTGTCGAGAAGCGGCATCTCGACCTCGGAAAACTCTAGGCACAGGAAGCGCCCGCCGGGCTTCAGCACGCGAAACGCTTCGCCCAAGGCCACCTCGATGCGCGGCACGTTGCGGATGCCGAAAGCGATGGTGTAAGCGTCGAATGTGGCATCGGCAAAGGGCAGTTCCTCGGCATTGGCCTCGACGAAATCGGTGTTGCCGGACAGGCCCTTCTTTTCGGCCCGGTCGCGGCCGACAGCCAGCATCGAGCCATTGATGTCGAGCACGGTGGCATGGGCATTGCCGTGGCTGGCATCGACGATGCGGAAGGCGATGTCGCCGGTGCCGCCGGCAACGTCCAGCACGCGCCAGCCGATCCTTTTGGGAGGATTGAGCCAGGTGACCATGGCGTCCTTCCACAGCCGGTGCAGGCCGGCCGACATCAGATCGTTCATCAGGTCGTAGCGGTTGGCGACCTTGTGGAAAACATCGTTGACCAGGGACTGCTTGTCGCCAGCCCCTACACGCTTGAAACCATAGGAGGTTTCCATGCCGCCCGCGGCCGTGGTTCTCTCAACTGACATTTTTTTGATCCGTCATAAAACCGGCGGGACCATAGCCGATCGATGGTGCGGGCGCTATTGTTTAAGGCGCGGTGTTCAGCCGCGCTTCCAGGTGGCGGGTTTTCGAGACCTGGACGGACCGACGGGATGGTTGAATGCCTTTGAAAGCGGAACTGCACTGCCACATCGAAGGGGCAGCGGCGCCCGAACTCGTCATCCGCCAGGCGCAGAAATACGGCAAGGACACCTCGCCCTATATCCAGAACGGTTCCTTCGTCTGGCATGACTTCACCTCCTTCCTGGCGGCTTATGATTTTTCCGCCGATCTGTTCCGGACCGAGGAGGACTATGCGCGGCTGGCCGACCATTATCTGACCAGTCTCGCTCGCGACGGCGCCATCTATTCCGAGGTGTTCACCTCGCCGGACCACGCGAAAAAGGCCGGCCTGTCGCCCAAGGCCTATACCGATGCGCTCGGCGAAGGCATGGCCCGCGCCAAGGCCAAGACCGGCATCGAGGGCCGCATGATCGTCACCGGCGTGCGCCATGTCGGCGTCGAGTCGATCGAGCAGGCGGCGCGCTTTGCGGCGCGCTGCGGGCATCCGCTGGTCACCGGTTTCGGTGTCGCCGGCGATGAGCGCATCGGCGATATGGAGGACTATGTCAGGGCTTTCGAGATCGCCCGCGAGGCCGGGCTCGGCATCACCATCCACGCCGGCGAATTGACGGGCTGGGAGACCGTCCAGGCGGCGCTCGATCATATCCGTCCGTCCCGCATCGGCCATGGCGTGCGCGCCATCGAGAACCCGGACCTCGTCCGGCGCATCGCCGACGAGGGCGTCGTGCTGGAATGCTGCCCCGGTTCCAACATCGCGCTCAAGGTGTTCGACAGTTTCGCCGATCATCCATTTCCGGCCCTGCAGGCGGCCGGCTGCAAGGTGACGCTCAATTCCGACGATCCGCCCTATTTCTGGACCTCGCTGAAGCGGGAATACGACATTGCCGCCGAGCATTTCTCGATGAACGAAAAGGCGCTGGCCGCCGTCACCCGCACCGCCATCGAAGCCGCTTTCGTCGATAGAAAGACGAAGACCGCGCTTCTTGCCCGGTTGAACAG
>NZ_RZQY01000417.1:0-5258 GCF_003998575.1 Mesorhizobium sp. M7A.F.Ca.CA.001.10.2.1
CTGCCCTGCCGGGCATCTCACCCACTTGGGGGGAGATTGGCTGCGGCTTGGCCGGCACTTTTCCTTCGACCGGCTTTTCCGGCCGCCGCACGGTCATTTCATCGAGCGAGTTCTTCTTGAACAGCGGCTTGACCGGCTCGCCGGGTATGCCGAAATCGGAGCCATGCGCCTCTTCAGCCGACTGTTTCTTGAACAGCGAGCGTGACACCGCGCCGGCCGGCGTCGGCATGTCGGTGCCCGGGCCCATATCGTCGATCGAGGGTTTCGAAAACAGCGGTTTTTTCACCGGTACGGCGCCGTCGGCGCCCATCTCGTCGAGATCAGGCTTGCGGAAGAGGTTGGGCCGGGCAGCCCTGGCGGCCTCTTCGGCGGCGCGCGCTTCGTCGAACTTGCGGAAACGCTCCTGTTCTTCTGCTGTCCGATGTTTGGCCACGCCCTTGTTGTGCTTGCCCTTTTCGCGGCCGGAGGCCGGGCTTTCCATGTCGGCGTATTTGGCCAGCGGGTCTTCGGAGATGGACAGTTCCATCTCACGCAGGCGCTTGATCTCGTCGCGGATGCGGGCCGCCTTCTCGAAGTCGAGATTGGCTGCGGCATCGCGCATCTGCTTTTCCATCGCGTCGAGATGGGCCTTGAGGTTGTTGCCCATCATGGCGCCGGCACTGTCGGTGAACTGCGAGATGTCGGCGCGGACGTGGTCCTTCTCGTAGACCGAATCCAGAATATCGGAGATGCGCGACTTGACCGATTCCGGGGTGATGCCGTTGGCCTCGTTCCACTCCACCTGCTTTTCGCGGCGGCGGTTGGTTTCGGCCATCGCCCGTTCCATCGAGCCGGTCACCTGGTCGGCATAGAGGATGACCTTGCCGTCGACGTTTCTGGCGGCGCGGCCGATGGTCTGGATCAGCGAGGTTTCCGAGCGCAGGAAACCTTCCTTGTCGGCGTCGAGAATGGCGACGAAGCCGCATTCGGGAATGTCGAGGCCTTCGCGCAGCAGGTTGATGCCGACCAGCACGTCGAAGGCGCCGAGGCGCAGATCGCGCAGGATCTCGATGCGCTCCAGCGTGTCGATGTCGGAGTGCATGTAGCGCACGCGGATGCCTTGTTCATGCAGATATTCGGTCAAATCCTCGGCCATGCGCTTGGTCAGCACCGTCACCAGCGTGCGGTAGCCGGCCTTGGTGGTGTCACGGATTTCGCCGACGACATCGTCGACCTGGGTCTTGGCCGGGCGGACCTCGACCGGCGGATCGATCAGGCCGGTCGGGCGGATGACCTGCTCGGCGAAGACGCCGCCGGCCTGCTCCATTTCCCAGCCGCCGGGGGTCGCCGAGACGGCGACCGAAAGCGGACGCATGGCATCCCATTCCTCGAAGCGCAGCGGCCGGTTGTCCATGCAGGACGGCAGACGGAAGCCGTATTCGGCCAGTGTCGCCTTGCGGCGAAAGTCGCCGCGATACATGCCGCCGATCTGCGGCACGGTGACATGGCTTTCATCGATGAAGACCAGCGCGTTGTCGGGAATGTACTCGAACAGCGTCGGCGGCGGATCACCCGGCTGGCGGCCGGTGAGATAGCGCGAATAGTTCTCGATGCCGGCGCAGGAGCCGGTGGCTTCCAGCATCTCGAGGTCGAAGCGGCAGCGCTGTTCCAGCCGCTGCGCCTCAAGCAGGCGGCCGGCCCGCTCGAGTTCGACCAGCCGGTGCTTGAGCTCTTCCTTGATCGACTTGATCGCCTGGTTCAGCGTCGGGCGCGGCGTCACATAGTGCGAATTGGCGTAGATCTTGACGCTTTTCAGCTCGCCGGTCTTCTGGCCGGTGAGCGGGTCGAACTCGGTGATCTGCTCGATCTCGTCGCCGAACATCGAGATGCGCCAGGCGCGGTCTTCCAGGTGGGCCGGGAAGATCTCGATCGTGTCGCCGCGCACGCGGAACGAGCCGCGAACGAAATTGATGTCCTGGCGCTTGTACTGCTGGGCGACGAGATCGGCGAGCAGCGCGCGCTGGTCGAGCCGATCGCCGATCTGCATCTGGAAGGTCATCGCCGTATAGGTTTCGACCGAGCCGATACCGTAGATGCAGGACACCGAGGCGACGATGATGACGTCGTCGCGCTCGAGCAGCGAACGCGTCGCCGAATGGCGCATGCGGTCGATCTGCTCGTTGATCGAAGATTCCTTCTCGATGAAGGTGTCGGTGCGCGGGACGTAGGCTTCCGGCTGGTAATAGTCGTAGTAGGAGACGAAATACTCGACGGCGTTTTCCGGGAAGAATTTCTTGAACTCGGAATAGAGCTGCGCCGCCAGCGTCTTGTTCGGCGCCAGGATCAAGGCAGGGCGCTGCGTCTCCTCGATCACCTTGGCCATGGTGAAGGTTTTTCCGGAGCCGGTGACGCCGAGCAGCACCTGGGTCCGGTCGTTGTTGTCGACGCCTTCGACCAGATCCTTGATCGCGGTCGGCTGATCGCCGGCCGGCTCGAAATCCGAAACCATCTTGATGGCAATGCCACCTTCGGATTTTTCCGGGCGGGCGGGGCGATGCGGCGTCCACAGCACACCGTCCTTGTGCAGCGGATTGCCGGATTCGATCAACGCCGAAAGGGCGGCTACCGTCGCGGTGACGCTGCCCGAAGCCATGGTCTCGGCGTCTTCCAGCGAAATGTCGAGACCCGCGACCGGGTTGAGGCCCGCTGCCGTGCGCTCCCTCGCCGTCGCCGCCCCACCCATCGAGGTGCCGCGCGAACTGCGTCCCGGCGAGCTTGAACGCTCGGGTATCTTCTTCGACGGCTTCGGCGATTTGCCGCCGTCGCCCTTGCCGGCAAGACGCCCTTCCTTCTCGGCCTCCTGCTCGATCTGCTCGGCCCAGTCCGCGATCGAACCGGTCAGCGGCGTGCCAGAGAGCTCCGGCTGCGGCATCTCGGCGAAGCCGCCTCTGTGCAGCGGCTCCGAAGCGTCGAGGAAATCGGTCAGCGGACTGCGCCGCTTCGGCGCGGCGCGGTCGTCATTCGCCGTCGGCGGCGTTTTTTTGTCGGGAGATTTGGCCATGTCCCGAATATGGGATTTCCTGGCCAAAATGGAAAGAGCGCGGTGGGGAGAGGCGTGCCGGACAGCGCTGCTCCTGACAGCAGGCTGTCAGGAGCAGGCGGGAAGGTACGCCCGAAAGCCTCTTGTCGCTACACGCCCCTGGCGGCTGATGCGACCTGCGTAGCCGACCCGTTCAGGCGCGGCACCACGACGAGGCGTTTGATCTTGCCCTTCTTGAAGGCGGCGAGGAAACGCGCATAATCCTTGAAGGCGACGCAGCCGCTCGACTGGGCGTAGCGGCCCCGAAGCAGATACGTATGGGCCAGAAACCCGTCGCGATTGTACTTGTTGCGGCCATCGACCGGCGTCAGGCGCAAGGCCTCCACACCATGAAAGCGCGACTCGCGCAGCGACAGATTGTAGGTGTTGGGCGGTGTCGGTCCGCGGTTCTTCTGGTCGGCATAGCGCGGCTGGTCCGTCATCGCGCCGATGCCAGAATGCGCCTCGAGCCTTGAGCCGTCAGGCATGTAGACGGTGGCGGCGCTGATATCGTAGACGGCGACGCCATTGCCGGCGCCGCTTCTGGATCCCGGCGAGTTGAACAGGTTCCTGAACGCCTTGCCAAGGCCGCCCGAAGGCGTGTCCGGCTTGGCGTAGGCCAGCACATCGCCGCCATCGGCCGGCCGGCCTTGCCGCGCCGGTTTTGCCGGCTGGGCCTGCTGGACCGTCTCACGCGCCGGCTTCGATTGCTGGGCGGGCTTGGGCTGCTGAACAGATTTGGGCTGCTGGACCGGCTTAGGCTGCTGCTGCACGATTTTGGGCTGCGGCGGGTCGAATTGCGGGCGGCGGGTCGGCAACGGCACGTCGTCGGTCAGCGCGTCCGGCAGCGAGGCGGCATCGCCGGGTTGATCCTGCTGGGTTTCGACGGGCGAAACCGCGATATCGGCTGACGATTCCTCGATCGGCAGCGGTGAGGCAAACGCCTCGGCGTCGACCGGCAGCGACCGCACGAGGGCAAGGGCCAACTGCGAATTGTCTGGCGTATCGGATTGGGCAAAGCCCATCGGCTGCGGTGCGATCTGCACGACCACCGAACCGGTATCCAGCCGGGCGAAACGTTCGGCTGCCGGAACTGGCATGTTATCGGACAGGCTGGCCGTGACCTGGACGGACGGCACTAGCGACGCCTCGGCAATTCGCGGTGCGACGGTGGAGATCACCGGGCGCGTGTTGGCAGTGGCGGCAGGTTTTCCGGCGTCGGCAAAGGCAGCGGCCAGCTTCATCGGCGAAAGCGACGCTTCCATGCGTTCGAAGCGCTCCTGCGCCTTCGACTTCGCAAGGGCAGGCATCGGCTTTGCCTGCGCTACAAGGCGTTCGGATTTTTCCGCCTGCGAGCTTACCCTGGCCAGCTTGAAACAGCTGGCGCCGCACTGCACCGAATGATCATGCAGAGCCTGAGTGCCGCCATTGGCATTGGCCAGCACGAAGGGTGCTTTCAAGAAGTGCTGTTTCAGCGGATCGGTAAGTGCGAGCGATCCCGGCATGGACAGCGTCTGGGGCAGGCCAACCGAAGTCGCCGACAGCGAGGCGCCGACGGAACTGAGGCCGGCCATGGTGCCGATCAACCAAAGGCCGATGGCGGTGCTGACGCAAGGCAGCGCGACCCAGCGGGCCACCCGGCCAGCGTTGAAGGAAGAGGAACGCGGAGCATCGACGAACTCGCCGCCCTCACGCTGTCCCCGGTTTTTTTTGTGTGTACTCAACAACGCCATGCAACCAATCTCGCTTCAACCGGTTTCCCCGTACGCGGCCTTGAGAGCCGCGACGACCATTCTGTGAGTGATCCCAGGTGGTCCCCGACGCGTTTGCCGCGTCTGTAGTTGGTTGCCGATTGCTTCAAAATATGGACAAAGTTGGTTAATCAATTCCTCTCAAAACCAACGACGAGATGTGGATTTGGGCCAAATTTGGCTTCGTCCACGGCCAGGAAAGTGGTGTTGTCGCCCTTCCGACCTGGTTTTGCTGCCTGTTTTTGGCGGCCGAGTCAAGCAAAACAGCCGCTGCTAATTTTTGCGAAGCGCGTTGGCGCGGCATCTGCAGTGAGGTGACTGCCAGCAGACATCGCCTGGGAAAGGCGCCTGCTTCCAGTAAAAATGTTGCCGGTCTTGCCAAGATTTCCCCTGCGGAAGGGCCTGAAGCAGCCCGTCCTCAGTTGAACCAGAGCGCAAACGTCAAAAAC
>NZ_RZQY01000418.1:0-5246 GCF_003998575.1 Mesorhizobium sp. M7A.F.Ca.CA.001.10.2.1
GACCGGGGCTGCAAATTCGGCACCCCTCTTAACGCCCTGCGGCCTGATTGCCTATGCCCGCACCTGATTAACTTCGTCGCGGGGCGCGAGCGCTTCGCTGGCTTTCAGGCCTGCCAGCGCCGGCCCTCCGTCTGGACACCGAACAGCAAGGGGTTCCTGGCATAGGCGGCAAGGCCCAGAAGTGCGGCCAGCGGGTGGGTGATGACGTAGACCGGCATGGTGCGCATCATCGCGCTGTGCGGCGCCTTGTCCTCGAAAGCGGCGCGGAAATTGCCGGCTTTCAGCGCCGGCACGATCTTCTGCGCGATGCCACCGGTGAGGAACACGCCGCCGCGGCTCATGAACACCAGAGCAAGGTCGCCTGCGGTGCGCCCAAGGCAGGTGACGAAAATCTCCAGCGCTTCCACTGCAACCGGATCGGTTTTCGCAAGTGCCGCGGCAGTGATCTCGGCCGGCGTGGTGAAGGGCGACGGCTTGCCGTCCGCCTTGGCCACCGCCCTGTAGACATTGACCAGACCGCGTCCGCACAGGATCTGCTCGCCCGAAACGCGGCCTTCGAGCTTCTCGATATGCGGAAAAACCTCGAAATCGCGCGGTGTGCGCGGGCCGATGTCCATATGGCCGCCCTCGCCGGGCACCGGTATCCAATGGTGCAGCGCATGGACCAGCCCGGCGACGCCGAGCCCGGTTCCGGGGCCGAGCACGACGCGCCCGGCATTGGGCTCCGGCGTGCCGCCGCCGATCTTTTCCATGTGCTCCTCGCCGAGCGCAACGACGGCCAGCGCCTGCGCCTCGAAATCGTTGAGCACGACGATGTCGCTCAGGCCGAGGCTGGCGAACATTTTCCTCGGCTTGACGATCCAGGGGCAGTTGGTCAGCTCGATCTCGTCGCCGTCGACCGGGCCAGCCACCGCCAGCACCGCCGATTTGGGACGCACCGACGAGCGGTCGAGCACGGCCGCCTGGATCGCCTCGTCGATGGTGTTGTAGTTCGCCGTCTGGACGATGGTCGGCTCGCCTGCCTCGGAATTGGCGTCGAGCACGATCGAAAAGCGCGCATTGGTGCCGCCGATGTCGCCGATCAGGATCGGAAACCGCAGCAAAGTGTCGTCGTCGCCTGTGCGTGGCATGCTCTCGTCCGTCTCCGGCGCCCCCGACGGCATCTGGCCGTTCTTCCGTTGACTAGCGCATGGGTTTGAAAAGGGAAACGGTTTTCGATCCCGGCGGCGCGCTGAGGCCGGCTCTGCGGCCAAACCGCCACGGTTTCGCAAAAATGAGGCGCTGAACCGATTGAGCCTGCCTATAAGGCTGTAAGCTATAAGCCGTGATCGTCAGTTTCCAGGCGGCCGCGGTCGCGGCAGCGGCACGCCGATCTCGGGCGTCGCCGTGAAGGCGTTCACCGTGCTTGGCAAGCCGGCGGCGGCCGGGGTGGCGGGCAATGACGGCGTTTCGGGTTCGGGCGCGGCGGCCGCGACCGGCACGCCGCCGCCATGGTAGGTCGCCGCCTCGGCCGAGTCCGGCCCCGGCGCGTCGAGCACCGCGCGGCATTCGCCCGGCAGGTTCGCCATCGTCATCAGGTCGCGGGCCTTGGGCGCATCCGGGTTCTTGTTGGGGCGCCAGGGCTCCTGCGTGAACCACCAGGCCAGCGGCTTGCCGCAACCGTCATCGTCCGGCGTCGCCTCCTGCGCCTTGCAGCCGGGCGATCCGGGCTGACAGCCGATGCGCATGTGGAAATGATAGTCGTGGCCCCAGAACGGCCTGACCTTGCGCAGCCAGAAGCGGTCGCCCTTGACGGTGTCGCAGAGCTTTTTCTTGATGCCCGGATTGACCAGGATGCGCTCGACCTGGCCGTAGCTCGCCGCCCGCTTCAGAAGCCTTGTGTGCGCTGGCGTCCACAGCGCGTCCTTCACCAGATGGGTCTTCTCATCGACCATCAAGGTGGCGCTCATCGATTCGCGCTGCGCCATCGACAGCGGGCGGCTGGGCATCGGCGTCAGCCAGATGTCGGCGTCGAGCCCGATCTGGTGCGAGGCATGTCCTGTCAGCATCGGGCCGCCGCGCGGCTGCGAAATGTCGCCGATCAGCAGGCCTGGCCAACCATCGGCCGCTGCGTCGCGCGACAATTTCTCGACTACCGCGATCATCGCCGGATGGCCCCAGCGGCGGTTGCGCGACGGCCGCATCACCTGCCAGGTCGGACCGTCCAAGGGAATGGCGACGCCGCCGGCAAAACAGCCCTTGGAATAGAAGCCAATCGACCGCGCCGCGGTCGCGGCCGGCAGTTTCTTGGCGCCGAACAGGTCTTTTGCCCGCTCCTCGGCGGTCGCCGGCTGAACGGCTGAGCCAAGCACGGCAAGCAGGCCGAGCGCAGCGGCCAACAGGGGCGTTTTGCCTAGAGATAGCCTCATCGCTGTCTTCATGAACCCGGTTCTCCACCGCAATCCCAAGGCCGAATCATAGCACGCCGCGCCCGCGGCTTCGATCGTCAGCGCTTCATCGGGCTGCGCGCTTCGCCGTCACGCCAATCGCCGCTTGCCCACATATGATCGAAGGCGGCGCGGTAGTCTGGAAACCGCAGGGAATAACCCGCCGCCTTGATCGCCGCGTTGGCGACACGCTTGTTCTCGCCATAGAAGGACCGCGCCATGGGCGAAAGTTGGGCGGCGTCGAAGGGAATTTCGGGCGGCGGTTCGATACCCATTAGCGAAGCGGCATAGGCGACGACATCCTGCGGCGGCGCCGGCAGGTCGTCGGTGACGTTGAAGATGCCGCCTGTATTGCCTTCGATGAGCTGCCACAGGGCGCCGGCAATGTCGTCGCAATGGATGCGGTTGAACACCTGGTCCGGCTTGACCAGCCGCCTTGCAGTGCCGTTTTCCAGATTGACCAGCGCGTTGCGGCCGGGGCCGTAAATGCCGGACAGGCGCAGGATCGCCCCCGGTCGGCCGATCTCGCGGCCCAGCTCCAGCCAGTCTCGTTCGGCGGCCACCCGCATCACCGAGCGCTTCGACACCGGCCGGCATTCCGCCGTTTCATCGACCCATGCGCCGTCATAATTGCCGTAGACGCCGACGGTGGAGAGATAGCCGATCCATTCAAGCACCGGCATTTGAGTGAGGATTCCCGCGCGGGCGGCATTCAGCACAGGATCGCCGGCCTCTTCCGGGGCGACCGAAATCAGCAGATGCGTTGTTTTTCCCAATGCATCGCCGATTTCGCCGGTCATCGCGCCGTCGAACAGAAGCGGCGCGACACCGGCCTGCCGTAGCGTCTCGAATTTTTCCGGCGAGCGTGTCGTGCCGAAGATCGTCGCGGCGCCTTTGTTAGCCCGAGCAAAAGCCCCGCCGGAATAGCCGGCGCCGAAGATGAATATCTGCTTTTCGCTCATGCATTCGCCCTGGTTGGCCGCGCCAGACGCCATTCGTCGCGCACGGCTTCGTCGCTTTCGGTTTTCAGGCCGATGGCTGCCCGTTCTGAATATTCGGCATCGGGCACCAGCCGCGCCAGCGCCCATATTGCCGCGCCCCGGACCAGCGGCGAGGCATCGTCCAGCAAGGCGCGCACAGTGTCGGCAAGAGAGGCATCGCCGGAATTGCCGGCGGCGATCAGCACGTTGCGGATGAACCGGTCGCGGCCGATGCGTTTTATCGGCGAACCGGAGAAGAAAGCGCGGAAGGCCGCGTCATCGAGACCCAAAAGGTCGGCGAGCGGCGGCTCGCGCAAATCATCGCGCGCGACGAGTTTTGCTTCGGAAGCTGCCCGGGCGAATTTGTTCCACGGGCAGGCGGCAAGACAATCGTCGCAGCCATAGATGCGGTTGCCGATCTTTTCGCGGAATTCGTGCGGAATCGGCCCCTTGTTCTCGATGGTGAGATAGGAGATGCAGCGCCGCGCATCGAGCCGGTAGGGCGCCGGAAAGGCATCGGTCGGGCACGCGTCGAGGCAGGCGCGGCAGGAGCCGCAATGGTCGATCTCGGCGCGGTCGGGCACGAGTTCGGCGGTGGTGAAGATGGTGCCGAGGAACAGCCAGGAGCCGTGCTCGCGGCTGACCAGATTGGTGTGCTTGCCTTGCCAGCCGAGCCCGGCGGCCTCGGCCAGCGGCTTTTCCATCACCGGCGCAGTGTCGACGAATACCTTCACATCACCCCCGGCGCGCGCCACGATCTTGCCGGCGATCTCCTTCAGCCGCCCCTTCATCACATCGTGATAGTCGCGGTTTTGCGCATAGACCGAGATCGCGCCGGAGTCGCGCTTGGCCAGCACCCCGCGCGGATCATGGTCGGGGCCATAGTTCATCGCCAGCACGATGATCGAGCGCACCTGCGGCCAGAGGGCTGTTGGTTCACTGCGGCGTTGAAGCGTCTCGGCGATCCAGTCCATCGACCCATGAAAGCCATCGGCGACGAATTCGGCCAGGCGCGCCGGCGCCAGCGGGATCGCATCGGGGGAGGTGACGGCAACGGCATCGAAGCCGGCGCGCTGCGCCTCCGCGTCGATCAGCGCGCGCAGTTTTGCGGCGTCAGAAGTCGAGGTCCGCATAATGCGACACCGGTGACAGGCCGCGCACCCGGTCGGTCAAAAGCGGCCGGAAGGAGGGCCGCGACTTGACCCGCGTGTACCATTCGCGTGCAGCGCTGTGCTCGCGCCAGTCGATCTCGCCGAGATAGTCGAGCACCGACAGCGTCGCCGCGGCCGCGAGATCGGCATAGGTGACCCTCGAACCGGCCAGCCAATGGCGGGTGCCGGCCAGCCAGTTGGTGTATTTCATGTGCTGGCGGATGTTGGCGCGCGCGGCACGGATCGCGCCCGAATCGGGCGAGCCGCCGCCAGCCGTTTCCGGCATGACCGGCTTGAGCACGCGCTCGCGCACCAGATGGCGGGTGACTTCACTTTCGGCCTTGTTGAGATACCAGTCGATGAGCCGGCGGATTTCGGCGCGCTGCATCGGGTCCTCGGCGAACAGCCGCTTGTCGCGCTTCAGCACGCCGCGCGTTTCATCGAGATATTCCGAAATCACCGTCGCGCCGACGATCGGCACGTCGCCTTCGGCCAGCAGGATCGGCAGCGTTCCGGCCGGGTTCAGCGCCAGGAACTCCTTGCGCCGGGTCCACGGCTTTTCCTCGATCAAAGCCAGCTCCTCGCCATACTCGCCGAATGCGAGGCGGACGAAGCGACAGGTGGCGAACATGGGATGGTGGAAAAGCGTCAGCATGGTTCCGCGATGATAAAGCGCACTGGCGAATCGC
>NZ_RZQY01000419.1:0-5239 GCF_003998575.1 Mesorhizobium sp. M7A.F.Ca.CA.001.10.2.1
GCTGAAAAGATCCCAGGGCTCTTCCAAGCGGCCGCGAGCGATCGCGGCCGCTTTTTGCTGCCCCCAGCCTCATTCACCGCCCTGGCTGATGAAAACGGGGATGATTTTAGCAAAACCGATTTTTGGGCGTGAAAAACCCGCTGACATTGCTATATTCAGGGAAATTGCGGTGAAACGGTTCCGTTAGCCCGAGGCTGCCGGACCCGTTTTCTTTTTGTACCCATCGACAAGGCTTTCCCCGAAACGCGGGGGTGGCAGCAGGAAAGGTCAGGCATCATGAACAAGGTCCCGATGACAGGCGAGGGGTTCGCGTCATTGAAGGAAGAACTGCGCTGGCGCCAGCAGGAAGAGCGGCCGCGCATCATCGAGGCGATCTCCGAAGCGCGCTCGCATGGCGACCTGTCCGAAAATGCCGAATATCATGCCGCCAAAGAGGCGCAGAGCCTCAACGAGGGCCGCGTCAACGAGCTTGAAGATTATATCGCGCGGGCCGAAGTGATCGACGTCAGCAAGCTCAGCGGCGACAAGATCAAGTTCGGCGCCACCGTGGTGCTGGTCGACGAGGACACCGAGGAAAAGAAGACTTACCGGATCGTCGGCGACCAGGAGGCGGACGTGAAGTCCGGCCGCATCTCGATCTCCTCGCCGATCGCGCGTGCGCTCATCGGCAAGGAAGTCGGCGACGCCATCGAAGTCAATGCGCCTGGCGGTGCCAGGGGATATGAGATCGTCCAGGTGCAGTTCATCTAGGGGATTTGAGGGGGGCGCGGCTGCGATTTTTAAGCTGAGGTTTGCGTCGCCCCTCATCGCCCTGCCGGGCATTTCTCCCCGTATAGTGACGGGGAGAAAGATGCTCCCGTCGACGATTTCGCCGATTTTCAACGTAGCAGAATAGACGCTGGCCTTGCGTTCAGCTCTCTTCTCCCCGTCGTTATACGGGGAGAGGGTGACGGCAGGCGGATGGGGGGCGGCGCTGGCCTTTCCGATTGACCTCAGTTCTTGCCAGCGTTGGCCTTGCCAAGGACCTGGAGTCCCGCCAGCCTCTCTGCCTCCGCCACCACCTCCGCCGGCATCACACGCTTCCCGGGCACTGCCAAAAGCGTCGACGCATATTGCCCGCGCGGACCCGTCAACCCGGGCTCGGTCGCCAGGAACACCGCAACCGTTGGCAGGCCGAAGGCGCTGGCGAGATGGGTCAGCCCGGTGTCGGCGCCGATGACCAGTTCCGAGCGGCCGATGAACTCAGCGATGTCGGCCAGCGGTGACTTTGGCACCACAACTGTCGATGGCACTGCCTTGGCAATGGCTTCGGCCACGGCCTTCTCGCGCTCGTTCGACCAGGTCGTGACCGGCGTTATCCCCCGCTCAATCAGGAGGCGCGCGGTTTCAATCCAGTCTTCGGCCGGCCATTTCTTGTCTTCGCGGCTGGTGCCGTGCAGCAGGAAGGCGGTTTTTCCGGCAATGCCCGCCAGAGTGCCGACGGGCGGCACGATGCCGGAGTCCAGGGTCGAAAGATCGGGCTGATAGCCGAGCGCCAGCCCGAACAGCCGCCGTGTCCGTTCGATGGCGTGCAGGTCGCGCGGCACGGGATAAGTGGCATCGTAGAACAGCGTCGCAGAAGGTTCGCGCGCGCTCGAACGGTCGAAGCCGGCAATGGGGGCGCCGGCCTGCCTTGCCACCAGAGCCGATTTCAGGAGGCCTTGCGCATCGATGACGAGGTCGTAACGGCAATCGCGCAAGGTGCGGCGCAGGGCGGCCGCCTCGTGCCACGTGGCGCCGTCGAGCAGCGCCTTGCGCCAGCGTCGGATCGCCACCGTGTGAATTCTTTCGATCGCCGGGTGAAGCGCGGCGATACCGGCAAATGCCTCTTCGACGCACCAGTCGAAGGTCAGGTCCGGGCGGTGGAAACGGGCATCCTCGACGGCCGGAAAGGTGTGAATGACATCGCCCATCGACGACGTCTTGACGATCAGCACCTTCATGCCGCTGCCGGGATGTCCAGCAGCCGGTCCGCCGCTGCCGCGACTTGGCCGACTTCCAGCGTCTTCAGGCAGTTGAGGTGGCCGAGCGGGCAGACCTTCTGGTGGCATGGCGAGCACGACAGGCCAAGCCAGACCAACTCGCGGCGTTCCCCCAGCGGCGGCGTGTTCTCGGGCGAGGTCGAGCCATAGACGGCGACGATCGGCGTGCCGACGGCGGCCGCGACATGCATCAGCCCGCTGTCGTTGGACACGGCCAGCCTTGCGGCTGATATCAGATCGATGGCGTCCTCCAGCCGCGTCTGTCCGGCGAGATCGACGACGCCGGGGGCCAGGGCCGCGATCTCCGCCGTCACGTCGCGGTCGTTCTTCGAGCCAAACAGAGCAACCTTCAAGCCTTTGCCCATGAAATCGCGGGCAAGCCCGGCATAGCTTTCGCTGGGCCAGCGCTTGGCCGGGCCGAATTCGGCGCCGGGCATCAGGGCCACGAATTTCTGCGGCGCCAAGCCGAAACGGCCGAGCAGGTCGACCTGGTTTTTCGTGTCCACGGTCAGTCGCGGCGCCCGGAAAGTGCCGCCCTGGGCGAGACCGAAATAGGCCTGCGCTGTGCGTCGTTTGATGCTGTCGGGCAATGGCACGATGTCGGTCAACAGGCCATAGCGCATCTCGCGCAAATTGCCGACACGGCGCGGAATACGGGCAAAGAACGGGATCAGCGCCGACTTCCAGCTGCCCGGCAGGATATAGGCCATGTCGTAGCGGCCGCGCAGCAGGCGGCCGAAGCGGCGGCGATGGGTGAATTCGAGCGCGCCGGGTTTGAGCGGAAAGTCGATCTGCTGGCGGATCTCGGGCATGCGCTTGACCAGCGGCGCGGCCCAGGCCGGCGCCAGCACATCGATAGCGGCGTTGGGACGCAACTCCTTCAGCGCCGAAAACAGGCACTGCGCCATCACCATGTCGCCCACCCAGCGTGGGCCGATCACGAGGATCGTTGGGCTTTCAGCCATTCGACATAGTCTCTGACACCGGTTTCCACTGTCCGGAATTGGCCGTTATAACCGGCCGCGCGCAAACGGGACATATCAGCTTGCGTAAAGCTCTGGTAGCTGCCCTTGAGATGGTCGGGAAAGGGGATGAATTCAATCTCGCCTTTCCCCAACGTGTCGATCACCGTTTCGGCTATGGCGCGGAAGGGCTGGGCACGGCCGGTGCCGCAATTGAAGATGCCGCTTGAGCCCTGTTTCCACAGCCACAGATTGACGTCGGCAACGTCGCCGACGTGGATGAAGTCACGGCTTTGTTCGCCGGGTCCGAACCCGTCATAGGCGCCGAACAGTTTCGGGTTCTGGCCTTGTTCGACCTGGTTGAACAGATGGAAGGCGACGGAGGCCATGGCGCCCTTATGCGCCTCGCGCGGGCCATAGACGTTGAAGTAGCGCAAGCCCACGACCTGTGAATGGTCGGTATCGAAGGCGGTGCGCCCGGCGAACACGGTTCGCCTGACGTAATCGTCGAACAGCTTCTTGGAATAGGCGTATACGTTGAGCGGCCGCTCGAGCGCGGGATCCTCGCGAAACTCCGAGCCGCCGCCATAGACGGAAGCCGAGGAGGCATAAAGGAAAGGCACGCGCAGCGCCTGGCTTGCATGCAGCAGCCGTTTCGAGAAGGCGTAATTCACCTCCATCATGAATTTGCCGTTCCACTCGGTGGTGGTCGAGCAGGCGCCCTGGTGGAACACCGCCTCGATGCGGCCGAGCGAGCCGGCCTCCATGCGGTCCAGGAAATCGTTCTTGTCGAGATAGTCGGCGATCTTGAGATCGGCAAGATTGGCGATCTTGTGACCGTCGGTAAGGTCGTCGACGACCAGGATGTCGTCATGCCCTTCGGCATTCAGCGCGGCGACGATGTTGGAGCCGATCATGCCGGCGCCGCCCGTGACGATGATCATGAAGGGCCTCTGGTTGCTTGCGATTCCGGTCCTTATAGGGGAGGCTAGGCGGGCTGTCGACAAAGCCAGGCGCATGCGCCTGTCCTGCCACTTTTATGCGCTTGTCTGTTTTGTCTGTTTTGTCTATTATGGACAAAACAGGGTGTCCCATGAAAAACTATCCATCGACCGATCTGAAACAGAATCTTGGAGATGTGCTTGCAGCTGCCAGCCAGCAGCCGGTCTCCATCACTCGCCACAACAAGCCGAGATACGTCCTGATGAGCATCGAGACCTACGAAGCGCGCTTCGGCAACGACAGCCGCCGCGTCTACGCTGCGGAGGATGCCCCGACCGAACATGTCGAGATGCTCGAGGAGTACGCCGCGGAATTGGACCGTGATTAAACCCGCCGCTGCGGACGTCTGGCGATATCCATATCTTTGGCATCGTCAACACGGAGACGGCGAGACCGAAGGCCGGAAGTCACGGCCTGTGGCCTTTGTGGCTGTCCTTCCTGGGAAAGCCGGCGGTACGAACCTCTTCATCCTTGCAATCACTTCCACGCAGCCGGGCCGTGATCGCGTTGCCGTCAGCATTCCGGAAATTGAACGCCACCGTGCGGGCCTCGACCCTATGCCCCTTTGGGTCATGGTCGATGAGTACAATCATGATATACTGGAAGCGTCGGCCTATTTCGAGCCGGGTGCGCGAATCGGCGCGTTCAGCCCGTCATTTCACAAGAAAATTATGTTCGCTTTTACTGCGGTTGTCCGCACGGGTCAGTCCAAAGCCATCCCGCGCGCGGACTGAATCGACAGAACAGAGCACGATCGTGAGGGACCAAAAATGCCATCGACCGAACTGCTCATCGCGTTTTTCGCCACCACGGCGATTTTCGCCTACATTCCAGGCCCGGCCATGCTCTATGCGGCCGCGCAGACGATGGCGCGCGGCCGCTGGTCCGGCCTGACGGCGGCACTTGGCATTCATCTGGGCGGCTACGTGCATGTTTTCGCAGCGGCTGCCGGGCTGTCGGTGCTGTTTCATGCCGTGCCGACGCTCTACCTGGCGGTCAAGCTGGTCGGCGCGCTCTATCTGATCTGGCTTGGCGTCTCGCTGTTTCGCAAGCGCGTGGAGGGCGATGCGGCGCTGCCCGCGATCGAGCGCAAATCGGCACGGCGTGCCTTTTTCGAGAGCATCACCGTCGAGGTGCTCAATCCGAAGACAGCGATCTTCTTCATGGCGTTCCTGCCGCAATTCATCGACGCCTCGGCGGCGTTTCCGGTCTGGCTGCAGTTCGTCGTGCTCGGCACGATCGTCAATCTGATGT
>NZ_RZQY01000041.1:0-18712 GCF_003998575.1 Mesorhizobium sp. M7A.F.Ca.CA.001.10.2.1
ACATCATGGTGAGCGGCACCGCCCTTCGCGCTGGCGCCCCGCCGCCCGCCACTCACGCGCCCGCCGGCGGCTTGCCGGCCCCGCGCATCGTGTCGCAAAAAGCCTGCGATTTCCCTGTTGCAATCGCCGCGCTCTTCAGCCATATAGGCCCGGCTTGCGGCCAAGCGCCGTGCGAGCGGGTGTAGCTCAGGGGTAGAGCACAACCTTGCCAAGGTTGGGGTCGAGCGTTCGAATCGCTTCACCCGCTCCAAATCTTCTTTAGATTTGAAAAGCATAAAGGGCCCGGGTAACCGGGCCTTTTTGCTATCTGGCGCCGGGGAGCGGGGGGACGACGTTTCCAGCCGAAGCCGGGAACGTAGGGCTGCCCATCCGACCTGGGTGTTGAGCCTCAACAGGTTGTCCGCGGGTAGAGCGAGGCGGCTCCGGAATTTGCGTCGCGGGCGATCGATATGCCATGGATAATCGGCCAACGGCTTTCGCTTCCATTTCGCGACCCTGACGGCCGAGACCGCGAATCGGGCGCGAGCGACCTCCAGCGGCGTTGGCGCCGAGCAGGTAAATCAGCTAGAACTAACTCAGGCGGAACAATTGTCTGCGATTTCAGGAGACGACATGTCCGAGGAGCATGTTGAGCGTCGGCTGGCGGCGATCCTGGCCGCGGATGTGGTCGGCTATAGCCGTCTTATGGAGGTCGACGAAGAGCACACGCTCAATCTCCTTCGGCAGCATCGACGGGAGTTCTTCGATCCGACCGTCACCAAGCACGGCGGGCGCATCTTCAAGGTGATGGGTGACGGCTTTCTGGTCGAGTTCGGCAGCGTAATCAATGCGGCGCGCTGCGCGGTCGAGATCCAGCGCGGCATGCCCGAGCGGAATGCCGGCATTCCCGAGGACCGGCATTTCAAGTTTCGCATGGGCATCAACCTTGGCGACATCATCGTCGACGGCGATGATTTCCAGGGCGACGGTGTCAATCTTGCGGTGCGGCTGCAGGGCCTCGCGATGCCCGGCGGCATTGCCTGCTCGGAAGCGGTGCGCCATGCGGTCGGCAACAAGCTGGGCGTCGACTTCGCCGATCAGGGCACCAGGACCGTCAAGAACATTGCCCAGCAGGTGCATGTCTACTTCGCCAACTGGGACCAGGGCGTGTCTTATGTCGAGACGCATGTTGCGGCCAGAACCGTCCAGACGCTGGTGCGGTCCGACAAGCCGTCGGTGGCGATCCTGCCATTCGCCAATCTTAGCGCTGATCCCGACCAGCAGTATTTCAGCGATGGCATCACTGAAGACATCATAACCGACCTCTCGAACGTCTCCGGCCTGTTCGTGCTCAGCCGCAATACAGTCTTCGCGTTCAAGGGCAGGACCGACAAGATGGAACGCATCGCCAGGGAGCTTGGCGTCGGCTACATTGTCGAGGGCAGCGTCCGCAAGGCGGGAAACCGGGTCAGGATCAATGCCGAGTTGATCGAGGGCGCCACGGACGGACACGTTTGGGCTGCCCGCTACGACCGCGACCTCACCGACATCTTCGCCGTGCAGGACGAAATCGCCAAAGCGGTCGTGGCGCAGCTCAGGGTCAAGCTCCTGCCTGAGGAGAGGAAAGCTATCGAGCAGGCGCCGACGGACAATGTGGAAGCCTATACGCATTACCTTCGAGGGCGCGATTACAGCCACATCGCGACCAGAGCCAACCACCTGATGGCCAGACAAAGCTATATCAGGGCCATTGAGCTCGATCCGGGATATGCCCGTGCCTATGCAGGTCTGGCGGTCTGCGACGTACGCCTTCAGTCGAACTACGGCTCACCGATCCATGTGGACGACATTCTCGCGACCGCGGACAAGGCCCTGGCCCTGGACGCGAATTTGGCCGAAGCGCATTCAGCCAGGGGCTTTGCCCTGTCCCTCGCCGATCGCCGTTCCGAGGCCGCGGCGGCGTTCGAACAGGCTCTTACGCTCGACGCCAATTGCCACGAGGCCAATCGTTACTATGCCGAGTTTTGCGTAACCGGCGGCCAGTTCGAGTTCGCCGCCACGTACTTCATGCGCGCGATGGAAATCAAACCGTCCGACTACGGCGCACCGGTCATGCTGGTGAACGTCTTTCGGACTCTCGGCCAACAGAACGATGCGGAGCTTTATGCACGAATCGCATTGGAGAGAGCTGAAGAGGAACTCCGTTTGCATCCCGAGAACGCCAATTGTGCCTGCCTAGGGGCTATCGTGCTGGCCTTCCTTGGTGAACGCGATAGGGCGGCCAAGTGGCTTGACCGGTCTCTGGCGATCGACCCTAACGATATCAACGTCCAATACAACGCAGCTTGTACCTATGCGTTGCTGGGGGAGTTCGAACGTTCGATCGACCTTTTGGAAGCGTGGCTGCCGCAGGCTGGCGCCGAGATGAGACTCTGGTTCAAGAACGATTCCGATTTCGCCTCTGTTCGCAGTCATCCTCGCTACCAGAAGTTGCTCCAGCTGCTGCAGTAGCGATACGCATTGTTCTTGAGTCAAATTGTCGCCGATAATCAAGAATCGGCCTTCAGGAAGATTTACCCGAAAAACCAACGCCCTCGCCATCCCGCGGATATTATGTTACGTAACTAATATAACCGAGAGGTGGGGAATGGGTACCCGGTTCAGGTTGTTCGTTCAGCCTCCGTTCGAAGACCCTACGTCAAGTCCCGAGATCATTACGGTTTCTTCCCCGCGAGGCAGTGTCGGACCTGGCCCATCCGACGATCGTATGTATGTCGTCGAGCCGGCCGACAAGATGCGGCCCTATGGCGTCAACCACGGTCCGTTGGGCACGCCCTTCATCTCCCTGCCGCCCTGGACGCGAGCTATCCTCGATCCGGCCATTCCCGACGAGGAAGGCAACTTCGATCACTATCAGCCCTCGACGCCCGGCTTCGAAGCAGCGCACGCGTTCGGATGCGTGCGCTTCACGCTCGACGTTTGGGAGCGTTACATCGGCCAACCGCTCGTCTGGCATTTCCACGATCACCACGACCGTCTGGAAATCTCGATCCTGCCGGATTGGGACAACGCTCAATACGGCTATGGCTTCCTCGAGCTCGGCAGCCAATTCACGAAAGACGGACGCGCGCTCCCCTTCAGCCTCGACTTCGATATTATCGCGCATGAGGTTGGCCATGCGTTCGTCTACAGCGTCCTCGGCATACCCAAGCCGGGAGCTGAGTTCCCCGAATATCTGGGCTTTCAGGAGGCCTTTTCCGACTGCGTTTCGTTGATCGCGGCCATGCATTTTCCATCCGTGATCGAAAACGTTCTGACGGTGACGCGCGGGAACCTCTACATCGCCAATCAACTCTCTCGCTTTTCGGAATTTTCACCGCACCGCCAGATACGCGAGGCCAACAACAAGCTGACGATGGCCGATTTCGCGGACGGCTGGACCGACGAGCATGCCTTGTCGCAACCTCTAACGGGTGCCGTCTTCGACATTCTGGTCGATGTCTTTCACGAGAGCTTGGTGGATCGAGGACTGATTTCGCCGGAGGCCGAAGATCTTGCCGACCTCGCCGAGATCTACCCAACCGCCGAGGCGCCGCTCCAGAAAGTCTTTGACCGCGATTTCACGCGCAATCCAGACGGTTTCGTCGAAGCGCTGCTCGACGCGCGCGATATCGTGGGTACCTATCTCGCCGAGACGCTGTGGGCTCTCGCCCCGGATTTCCTGGACTATCGTGACATGGCGAGAACGATGCTCGCGGTCGACGACCGTGTGACCGGAGGAGAACTATCAAGCATCATCTTCCGGGATTTCGACCGAAGAGGGATTTTTCGCTACCGTGCCGGGCCTCGCCTGACGAAGCCAGACCGAAAGAGCCATGTTCATGAGGGTCGAACCGCTCGTCCACGGGATCAGGTGCGTCTCCCGGATATGAGCTATTTCGAGAAATATTGGATGTCCAGAAGTGGCGCCGAGCTTTGATCGACATTGCAGAGGATGGGGTGATCCATGATAACTGAAACCATTTTAAATACCTCGGCCATACACTTGTTCGGTAGAGTTCTTGAAGATTTGAAGCTGAAGAAGAGGATCGATGGGGGACGGCCTCCAAGACCTGGCAATAACAGATTCCTGCAGAACCAGATCGACGCCTCCGGCAGCCTGCTGGCAAGGATCTATGCATTCACCTTCGAGGCGCAGTTCTACGAGCTGGCCAGACCGACCATACTTCTTGTTCATGGGCCTGGCACCGCGGTTGATTATCCAGCTCCGGCGGACACCGATCTGAAGGTCATGAGCCGCGGTCCAAGCGACCCTGCCTATACCGGACTTTCATCGCAGATAGGCTCATTTGCCCGCGGAATGCAGGTCTGGGTGTACGACAAGAGTGACCTGACAATGCGGCTGGAGCTCGACACGGGAACGCTCGAAGATGTTCTGTTGGGTGCAGAGCTGGACCCGCATTCGTTTGGTCGGTCGGGTGGAGCAATGGGGAGATCTGGTGGTGCCATGGGGCGATCGGGCGGCGCCATGGGCAGGTCTGGCGGTGCGATGGGGCGGTCCGGTGGCGCAATGAACCGCAACGGGCGCGGCGATCTCGACTAGCGTTCCCGATTGTCATTTGAGAATGCCAAAGGGAGATGGATCATGGCAAGAGTAGATATAGTGCGCGTCGATACACCTGAAGGGAATGCTGTAAGAGCCGGAGAGCCGATTACTGTGAGCGTGACGGTCTCCCCGGACCGTGGCTGGTTTAACGACACAGAGTACTTGGTAATCGACTTTATTTATGCTGACACTTCAGACATAGCCTCATGTTTATTGATCAACGACAACGACACTAACATCGAAGACACAACAACAATTAACTTTAAGCTTAAAGCGGAATCCGGCGCTCTGACTGGAGAATACTATGTTCGGATCACAAATAATTACTTCGAGGAGACCATCGTAAGCGGCCCTGAAGACGGAACTATCACTGTGTCCTCAAGTTAATCACTTGCGCTGTTGTCACGATCAATCTGGTGCGTGCCAGGGTGAAATCAGCTCGCTGGCCGCCCCGCCTTCCGCAGCGACGCCTGATGCACCAGCGAGGTCCAGCTGTTGGTCGAGGCGAGATGGCAATAGAGCAGGCCGAGCGCGCCTGATTTGCGCAGGTCGAGAAACGCCTCGTCGCTCAATTTGTTGAAGGCCGGCTCGTCGATCACCTGGAAATCGGTGAGGTTGAGCACCTCGCCGCCTTCCAGCGTCACCTTGCTCTGGCGTGGCGAAAACAGGCCGTGCGCATCGATCTTTTCGACCATCTCGCGGGTGGCTCGGAAGTCGATCTGGAACTGATTGCAGAAGGCGAGCGCCTGTTTGGTCGCTTCGGTTGGCTCGTTGCCGGTGAAGAACGGCAGGATCTTGTCATCGCGGGACGGCGCCAGCAACTGGTCGACGATGCGGTCGCTGGCCCGTTCGACGCACAGCGTCAGCCGGCCGGCCGATGTCGGGTCTTCGGCAAGGATGAAGGGATAGCGGCGGACATAGGCGGGGATGTAGTGCGGCGCGGTCCATTTGCCTTCGGCACCGACGAACAGGTTCTCGTTCTGACGCACGCCGGTGATGATCACCGGCGCCTTGCCCGGGCCGATGAAGACGATTGGGTAGGAGCGCATCGCCGCCGGCATTTCCGACGCCACCACCGGAATGGCGTGCGCCGAGCGGGCGAAGCCGAAATCGCTGCGCGCGGTCAGGCCCAGCGAGCCGTGCCGCGCCGGGTTGAGCGCCTCGGGCCTCGAATAGAACAGCGGCATCGCGTCGCCCGTCACTTCCGTCTTTGCATCAGCCATCATCCGTCTCCCGCACGCCCATCAGGCTGCCAATGGTCCCGAAGCCGGGATCTATGCTTGTTTGCGCTGATCTTGGGTCGAAAGGAATCCCGCGCAGGAACAAAGTACTACAGCGTCTCTTGCGCGCATAAAAGGACAGGCGGTGCTGTATTTTGGGATTGCGGCGGCCGATTGCCTTGGGAACACGACCGCCAGCCTGCCCGCCTCTGGACAGCTTGCGGCGAAGCGGCGACAGTGCCTCCGCTGGAGCAAATCCAGGAAAAGTGTGGAGCGGTTTTCCCCTGGCGATTGCGAAGAAACAAAAGCCGGATCGGATCAGCGATCCGAACGCTGAACCGCTCCGGCGGACAGATTGAGGGAAACGGAATGGCGTCGGTGTCGGATTTCGAGCAGGGACAAACCTTCACCATCGAAGCCGGCGGCCGGCAGATCCCGCTCGAACTCAGCGCGGTCAAGCCCATCGCCGCCAGCCCGCGCCCGGGCGGCGGCTTCTCGCTGCTGTTCAAAGGCCCGCGCGACATCGCACTGCCGCAGGCGACCTATCTTTTCACGGGGGAAAGCGGCAGCCACGAGATCTTCATCGTGCCGGTCGCCGCCGATGCGACGGGGCGGCTGTACGAGGCGGTGTTCAATTAGGACCCTGTTTTGGGCTGCACGCAGGCCTATCGCATCGTGACAGGGCCTGATGCGACAATCCTTGCCGCCGGCGCCGCCCCTCACTGTCCTGCCGGACATCTCTCCCCGTAAACGGGGCGAGAGTGGCTGGCTGCGACGCCGGCGCCTTTCTTGCAACGCTGGAGATTGGCGAAATCCGCGATGAAAGCGTCCCTCTCCCCGTCACTATACGGGGAGAGGATGCCGGCAGGCAGGTGAGGGGCAGCGCAAACGATGACCATAGACAATGATCGCATCTGCCAACAAATCGGTTCCGACGATCATAGATCGTCGCCCCCCGGCGGCGCACACGCCATCAGGTCATAAACGCCCTTGTCCTCGACGACCGCGAAGCCGAGCGCGACATAAAGCCGTCTCGCCGGATTGTGCTTCTCGACATGGATCGACGCTGATTTGCCGGCTAACCATGCCTCGTCGATGAGGTCGCAGAGCAGCGCGGTGCCGTAACCCTTGCGGCGATGATGCGGCAGGAAGGCGATGTCGATGATGCGGTGCTGGGTTGGCCAGCGCTCGATATAGAGGCGGCCGATGTCGTCGCTATCGCGTTCCACCACCAGCCAATCGGCCTCGGGATAGTGTTTTCGGTAATGCGCGTGCTGGGCCTGGAACTGCATGCCGAGGAATTCGGCCTTCTGCGCCTCGCTCCACGACGTCACCGCGAGTTCTTCGAAGCGGGTCGAGGCATAGAGCCGCGACAGGAACGGCAAGTCCGCCTCCACTGCCGCACGAAAGCGGAGCCCGGCCGTGTCAGACCGGGGCCAGACCGGACGGGCCTGCTTGCCTTCCGCCACGCTGCCGGAAATCAACCGTCAGACCGGCGGCGTCAGGTCGCGCACGACGACGATCTGCTTGAGATTATTGTCGGTCAGCGACGTCCAGTTATACTCCCATTCGGAACTGTCGACGCCCATCTGGTTGATCGTCCACAGCCCGTTGGTGCCGTCCGGCATGAGCGCCAGGCTGAACAAAGCGAGCCGGCCGTCGGCATTGTAGTTGAGCGTCAGGCGCGTCGAGCGAAGGGATGCGCCGAAATCGCGCCATCCCGACCAGTTCTGGGTATAGGCATCCCATTGCGCGTTGAATTGGAGGAAGTGCTGCTGGTCGGCCGCGACCAGCACGATATCGCCGTCGCCCTGGATGCCGGCGGCAAGCGCCTGGTTGGGCGCCCTGGAGTAGCCGGGTGTCGCCCACTGCGTCCACGTATCCGATCCGGCGGGCATCTGGCGCGTGTGCAGCACCTGGCCGTTCTGGGTCAGGGCGAACAAATTGGTGGCGCCCAGCGGGCCGATGACCGGCGCCATCTCGATGAAGCCACCTGTCTGGGTCGTGTCGATCTGCACCCAACCCGTCCAGTCGGCGGCCTTCAAGGCCTGCGCCTTCGCCTGCTGGCAGCGATAGAGATGCAGGTTCGAATTGATGCCGAACAGCGCGATGCGGCCGTCACCCTGGCGTATCGCCGAAACCGTCACCAGGCCGCCGGGGATCTGGATCCAGTCGCTCCACGGTTTGGCCGGCGGCGTCAGCACGTCGACGGTGACGACGATCGGTGTCGTCGTGCCGGGCGGCGTGATGGTTTTCTGCACCTGCACGATCTGGTCCGGATTCTGGTAGATCCACCAGATGCGGCCCTGATTGTCGGTGACGAAGACCTCGATGCGGCCATCGGCATCGCGCGCCATCGAAAGCTTCTGATAGGAGGTGGCGCCGGGCGGCGTGCCGATGCTCATCGGCGCGGTCCATTTCTCGACCGGGCCGATCTGGTTGGCGTCTTCGGTGATGAAGGACAGATTGGTGGTTCCCGATGGCTGCGCGACCACGGCGACACGGCCGTCCTTGGTGAGGCCCGCCGTCATGATCACCCAGGCGCCGGGCGCGATGAACGACCAGGCCGAGGGCCATGGCCCGTTCGGCGAAAGCTGCGCCTTCTGGATCAACTGCCCCTTGGCGGAATCGATCCCCACCACCATCAGCCGCGACAGTTCGAAAAACGACGTGCCGGCCGGCTTGTGCTGGAAAATGGGTGGAGGGCTGGACGGCGCCGGGCGGGCCCTGGAAGCCGCTTTCGGCGCCGGCGTCTTCGCTGCGGGGACCTTCGACTTCGGTTCTGCGTTCTTGGCCATCGTACGGTCCTGCCCTTTCGGTTCGGAATTCAGCTTCTTGGCGGGAAGACGCCCTGCAGCGCGATGCAGAAATAGCAGGTGAGATAGGGCTGCATGTTGTTGTGCGGCTGGTCGCCGCCGGCAGGGGGGAGCGCTTGAGGGCTCATCTGCGTCAGGTTGGCCGCCGGGGTATAGATTGTTGCGTTGGTGGATTTGGCCAGGCTTCGCGTCGAGGACGGCGCATTGAGTTCGCCCAGGTCGATGTCATGGTCGCGCATTGCGTGGGTGTGGTTAGGAATCTCCGATTCGAGCAGGCTTACCGTTTCCGTACCGTCGGTCTCGCCGAGATCGTGCAGCGAAAGCCCTGGTCCTTGCCCCGGGTGCATCGGCAAGCGGCCCTGAAGGTCGGGCAAGGCAAAATTGCTTTTGCCATTGCCGCCATAGGTCGTGCCCAGCAACGAGAACAATGCCGTGTTCTGCGACAGCGGCAGCAACTGCCCGTCGCACCACGCCCAGCCCCTGGGCGCGAAATAAAAGGGGAAGATTCGGATTTCGGCGACGAACGGGTCAGCCATGATGTCCCTCTCAGGTCGGCGACGGAAAGATGCCGAAAAGTGAAATGATAAAGCTGATGCAAAGATACGGCTGGAAATTGTTGTGCGGCTGGCTGCCGCCAACGGCTGTTACAGCCTGCTGGGCCATGTCGGTATCGGTCGTGTCCTGGATGTAGGGCAAGGCGCCACCGCCAATCTGTGCAACGACCTTCCCGCTGGGACTGGTATCTTGACCAATGCTCAGGGACGCGACCATCGGATGGCTGTGTGACGGAATCTGGGAAATTGTCAGATTGACTTCCTCTATGCCTCCCGTCTCCGCAAGGATGAAGCCGCTGCCCTGATGGAGCGGAACACGGCCTCGCAGGTCGGGCAGCGCGAAGGTGCTCTGGCCATCGCCGCCATAGGTCGTGCCAATCAGCTGGAACAGTGTCTCGTTCTCCGAGATCGGCAGAAGCTGTCCCTCGCAGAACATCCAGCCGGCCGGCGCGAAATTGCCGGCAAACATGCGTATCTCACCAACATAAGGCTGTGCCATGATCGCGCCTCCTTAATTCGGCGAAGGGAAAATGCCCTGCAGGGCAATGCAGAAGCTCAGCGTCAGGAACGGCTGCATGTTGAGATGTGCCTGACTGCCGCCGACACTGGTAATTGTGCTCGGGCTCAGCGTCGTCACGTTCGCGAAATCGCTATACAGCCGCCCCGGAACCACCCCCAAAACGTTCCCCGCACCATCCTGGCTGCTACCGGTGTTTGTGCTTGCCTGCGCAAAGTGAACGTGTGTCGGTATTTCGGAAATCGACAGCGTATGGCTTTGCTCGCCACCGCGCTCGCCTAGTGTGTGACCGCTCCCAACGTGGATCGGGATACGTCCCCTATAATCGGGCAGCGCGAAATTGACTTGGCCGTCACCGCCGAAAGTGGTTCCGAGCAGTGAAAATAGCGCCTGGTTCTGGTTGATCGGCAAAAGCTGCCCGTTACAGAGCGCCCAACCCTTGGGCGGGAAGACAAAGGACATAATCCTGATTTCCGATAGAAATGGCTCGGCCATGTCTCGCGCCCTCATTAGATATCAGAAGAATACACGGAACGACATAGAAGTCTACTTGGGTTTCTAACAAACCAAGTACTATTATAAAATAATAGACAGTATTTAAATAACAAGAGGCGCAGGAAGGCAGTGTGTACCCAAGGTTGTAGATCGTCGCACCAAATGGTGGCCTTTCTACCTCATCAACGTAGCCATCATGGGAACGGCGGCGTGGCAAGCCCGGTAAATCCGCTCGTTTGCGCCGTCGCGGTAGATGCAGAAACAACTGTATTGCGGCCGTTCAGATAAGCGATCACGGCAGCAGTATCCATGGCGCCCCCAGCATAGCCGCTAAGGTTGATCGTCCCGTTGTTGCGCTGACGTACCCGGATGTCACCAGCCGCCATGGTGCCGCCAAGCGAATGCGTAAAGATGTTCGCGAGCGCGCCGGCGCCGCCTATGCTCAGATCGACGGATGCACCATTTCCCTCCGGGTCCGTGACGGCTGACTGGACGAGAATGCCAGCAGCCGCATCTCCGGTCCCATCCAGTTTGATGTCAATCGCGTTGCCGGTTATCTGGGCCAGGATGCTGCCGGCGCCGTCCTGTCCGGCCTGGACAAGGATAGCACGTTGCGTACCGGCATAGTCGATGGAGTTGTTTTTGATTCCGACCCGCATGGCGCCGCCGCCGGCATTGAATACGGATATGCCATCCGCTGTCAGCCCGTTTGCGACCGTGATGGTATTGCTTTCAATTCGAGCGTCAAAAGTAAAGCCGTTGTCGAACGCCGACCCGAGCAGGCTCACCACGACGAAGTCGCCCGCCGCCGTGCTGCTCAGCGTGTTGCCGGTGGCGACGAGGCTCACATCGCTGTTGTCCCCGGCGCTGACGGACAGCTGATCGTTGTTGCTGCTCGAAGTGCTGTTGATGACGTTCAGGTTCATTGTGGAGTTGTCGAATGCATCGGCGACGATGCCACCGCTGAAGTTGTTGCTCGAATTGGCACCCGAGAAGTTGATCGTGGCGTTCGACGTTCCACGGATGCCGAACAGATACCCGCTGCCAAGCACGGCGCCAGTCGAGCTGCCGCCTGAAATCGTCAGCGCGAGCGTGCCGGACTGGGTCTGCAGCTGGAAGTTGTCGTCGCCGCTGCCTGTGATCGTGGTGTTGGTGACCGCGCTGGTGCCGGACATGTTGTAGAAATGGATGCCATCTTCGTCCGCTCCATTGCCCGCATTCGATATGCTGCTGTTGCTGAGCGTGAAGTTCGAAACGGTATTGCCGTTGATGCCTTGCTCGGCGCCGCCCGAAATGGCGATCCGGTCCAGCGTCGCCGTAGAGACGTTTTGAAGGTGGATGGCCGCGTTGGTCGTGAGGTTGTCACCAGTCGAAAGCCCCGAATTGTCGGCATCGAGATCGTCGGTGCCGGCATTGGTGAAATTCATGTTCTTCAGCGTGATGTTGCTCGCGCTGATGAAACTGGCGCCGCGCCCGGTTGTGTTCTGAATTGTGCCGCCCGAGCCGGCGGTGGTGCCGACACCTGTAACGGTCAATCCACCCGAGCCCGTATTGTTGAGCACGATGCCGTTGATGCCGCCATTCGCCGAAATGCTCTGGAAATTCAGCCCGCTGGCGCCGATATTCGTGTTGACGACGTTGAGCGCCGTGCCTGTGCCGGAGGTGATCGTGTTGCCGGTGCCCTGCACCGTCACCGTGCCGCCGCCGGTCGCGTTGAAGCCGTCGCCGCTCGTTGTGTTGATAACCAGCCCGCCATTGGTGAAGTTGATGGCGGCGCCGGGGTTGCTGGTCATGATGACGGCGGCGTTGACGCCGGTCGAGAGCGTCTTGACCGCGCCGCCGAAGTTGATCGTGCCGCCGGCGTTGCTGAGCACGGCAATGCCCAGCCCGCCGTCGTTGCGAGTGATCGTGCTGGCGCTGTCGAAATTGACCGAGCCGCCGGCCATGCCGCGGATGTTGGCGACATTGCCGCCAGGGTTGGTGATGTCGACATTGTTCAGGTTGACGACCGCGCTGACGTCGTCATTGCCTGGCGTGCCCTGGTCGCCATCGACGACGAAGGCATTGTTCGCAGCCCCCGCGTCGGTCTGGATGGCGACATTGTTGAAAGTGTAGGTGCCGGTCGCATTGTTGGTCGAATCGCCGAGAATGGTGATGCCGGCCGTGCCCGTCAGGCTGGCATTGCTGACGGTGACGCTGCCCGCCGCGCCGTCGATCACAATGCCGGTGCCGCCGGTGTCGTTGAGCCCGTTCGCCACGGCAGTGGTGAAATTCACCGAACCGCCGGCGGTGTCGGCGACGACGATCATGCGCTGGCCGGCGGTGGCTTGCGTGATCGTGCCGGCATAGGTGACGGTGGCGGTGCCGCCATTGACGTTGAACGCCGTGCCGCTGGGGCTGATGATCGAGGTGCCGGTGCCGAAATTGAACGTGCCGCCCGAGCCGTTGAGGATGTCGACGCTGGCATTGCCGCCATTCAGCGTCGTCGTGCCGACGAAACTGTAGATGCCGTCCGCATTGTCGAACTGCAGGCCGGTACCGTTCGTCGCCGACAGCGTACCGGTAGCGAAGTTGAGCGAGCCGCTGTGCCCGCCCGTGACGCTGACCAGGGTGGCATTGTTCGACTGGCTGACATTGCCGGTATAGTTGAGGTTGGCGGTGCCGCCGCTGACAGCGATGGTTGCCGCGCTGCCGCCGACCAGCGTGCCGGCGCCGAGATTGATCGTCCCCAACCCGATCACGTTGGTGAGGACGACGGCGCTGTTGCCGCCGGCGCCGTTGCTGGTCGAGGAAAAATTCATGCCGGTGGCCGCGACGGTGACGCCGCTCAGGTTCATCGCCACACCGGTGCCCGTGGCGATGGAGTTGCCCACGCCGGTCACGCTGATCGTGCCGGAACCCGTGGCATTGAAGCCGGCGCCTGCCGAGGTCACGATCGCCAGCCCGCCGCCGTTGAAATTGACCGTCACCGGGGCGCTGTTGCCGGAAATATCGACGCAAAGCCCGCCGCTGCTCATGCCGATGGCGTAGCTGGCGCCGCTGATGTTGTAGGTGCCGCCGGTGTTGGCGGTGATCGATATGCCGGTGCCCCCGCCGGTAAAGCTGTTCGAGGCGCCGGACACCGTCACCGTGCCGCCTGCATTGTTGTTCAGCGATACGCCCAGCCCGCTGGCCGTCAGATTGCCGTTCAGGGCGACGAGGCCGGCGCCGGCAAGCCGGCTCTGGACATTCAGCGCCGGACTGAATGCGCCCGAATTGTTGACCGTGCCCGAATAGCTCACGGCAGCCGTGCCGCCGACGACATTGAACGACGCGCCCGTTGCGCCGCTCAGCGCACCAGTTCCAAGTCCAACAATACCCGTGACATCGGTCAGGCTGACATTGTTGATGCCACCGGCCGACGAGGTCGAATCGAGCGCGATGGTGGCGGCGACACCGGAGAGATTGATCGCTGTGCCGCCGGTTGCGTTCACCGTCTGGGCGGCAGCCGTAGCGGTGATGCCCATCGTGCCGCCGGTGGCGAGAATGCCGGTGCCGGCGGTGGTGTCGATGGTCAAGCCGTTGGTGAAGCTGGTTGTGCCGCCGGCCTGCGAGAGACCAACGCCGCTGGTCGTGTCGATGTTGGCGAGGCCGGTGACGTTGAGCGTGCCGGTCTGGACTCGGATACCGCCGCCTGTGTTGGGGACGGTGGCATTGTTCACCGTCACCGTGTTGAAGTTGAAGGTGCCGGTGTTGGTGTTGACGGCATCGATGCCAAAGCCTGTCGTGTTGCCGATGGCGGTCGCGCCAGTAACGGTGAAGGTACCAGCGACGCCGTCGAAGATGATGCCGCTCGCGCCGCCACTGGCGTTTACGGTGGCAAACGTCATGTTGACGGTCAGCGGATCGAGATCGAACGCCGCGCCGTTGGTGGTGGTGACCACGCCACCGGTGTTGTTCAGCGTGAAGGTGGTGGTTTTGGTGTTGGCGATGACACCGGTGCCGCCATTGTTGGCAAGGCTGAGCGTGCCCAGATTAAGGGTACCGCTGGTGTTGGTGAAACTGAGGCCATTGCCCTGGACGCGAGCGCCTGGGTTACCGATGCCGAGCGTGCCGGCGCTGACGGTGCCGCCGGCGCCGTCGGAATCGAAGCGGACATTGTTGAAGGCGATGCCGCCACTGCCGGCGCCCCCGGTCGCCGTATTGCCGGCAAACGATCTGATCGCGATTGAATTCAGGTCGGCATCGATGTTCTGGCCGGTGAACGACGCAGCCAGGCCGGACGCGGTCGAGCTGAGCGTGTTGCCGTCGATCGAAAGCAGAAGCGTATTGGCCGGAGCTCCCGTGGTGGAGAAATCGAGCGCGTTGCCGCCGGCGGCGATGGTGTTGTTCCTGACGAAGAAACTGGAGGCGCCGCTCGCGTTGACGGCAACGCCCGCACCGGAACCGAGATTGCTGACGATCAGGTTCTGGATACCGCCCGTGAAGATGCCGCTGCCTGATGTCGCCAGATTGATGACCTGCGTGGCGTTATTGCTCTGCAGGACCGGCCGCAGCGTGTCGATGCCCGCCGGCGCCGCGATGATCGGCGAATTCTGCACCGTGGTGAAGTGGAACGCCGGCGACGCGCCGGCGCTGGTGTCGACCCCGAGCTGGGAGACATCGATCGCCGCGTCGTTGCTCTTGAAGGCGAGCAGCACCTGTCCGTCATCGAGTTGGAACGACGTCGCGCCGAGGTCGATCGTCGCCTGGCCGCCGTCGACGGTCTTGTCGATCAGCACAATGACATTGGCCGAAGACGTCTGGGCGTTGGCGTAGGTGCCTGGATTGAGCAGACTGCCGTCGCCAAGGGCGGTGGCATCGGCCGTGACATAGTAGACCTTGTAGGAGGACAGGTTCGAAATGTCGCCATCGAAATTGACGTCGTTGAAATTGTAGTCGCCGTTGGTCGGCAAAGTGTCGGTGGCGTGGATGACCTGGCCGCCTGTGGTCTTGATCGACGATTCGGCCGGGCCGGCGCCGTCGCCGAACACGAGCTGGGCGTTGGTGGCGCTGGAGAACTGGACCCCATAGCCTACATTTTCGATCTTGGAGGTCTGTCCCGCCGGATTGTTGTTGACCGTGTCGCCGAGCTGGATCGTGCCGGTGCCGGTCGTGTCGGCCATGTCGATGCCGATCGTGCCGGCAAAACCGCCGCCGTCGACGTCGAAATCGCCAGCGGTGATGTTGCTCGCGCCGAGCGACGCGCCGTTGAGGTCGAGACCGATGGTGTTCGCCGCGCCAAGCCCGATGTTCAGGCTGGCGAAATTCAACGTCGAGCCGAGCGTGCCGGAAATGTCGACACCGCGCGCATTGGCACCGGTGATGCCTAGCAGGTTGACCGTGCCGAGATCGATTACGCCGCCGCTGACATTGTTGAGCGATATGCCGGTCGCCGCGCCATTGACCGAAATCGTATCGAACTTGATACCACCGGCGCCGACCGTCGCGCCTTTCGCCCCGGCGACGACCGCCGTCGCGTCGCCAAGCTTCAGCGCCGTGCCGCCGTTCGTGGTCGTGATGGTGTTGCCGGCGCCGGTGACGCTGACTGTTCCCGAACCGAAGGTGCTGGCGGTGAAGCCGGCGCCGCTGCTGGTGGTGATGACAAGGCCGCCATTGGTGAAGGCGAGAGTGCCCTTGGTCTGCGGGTCCATCACGTACGACGGTGCCTTGACGATGGCATCGTTGGCGCCGGTGTTGAATATCTTCGACGTGCCGGAGAAGGTGACCGTGCCGTTGGCCGAGCCGCCGATGGCGACACCCTCGCCACCGCTGTGATCGATGGTGCTCGAAATATCGTATATGCCTTCGGCATGGCCAAAGAAGTCGAAGGCCGTCGATGACGTGGTGGAAACGACGGAACCGCTCATGTTCAGACGGGTCGCATCGCCCGTGGCGCTTAACACCGCGCCCACACCGACCGTGATCGAACCTTTGTAGGTCAGCGTGGTGAAGGCCAGGTCATTGCCGCCGCCGAGGCTGATAGCCGAGAGGGTGGTGTTCGTGATGCTGGCGCTGCCGTTGATGCCGACGTTGACGGTCCCGCCCTGCGAGCTCTGTATGATGCCGAACTGGCCGCCATCGATGGTCAGGGTGGATCCGGCGACATTGGCGATGTTGACGGTACCAACCTCGGGACCGCCGATATTGAACCCGGCATATTGGACGTCGAGATCGATCGTCCCGGTGAAATTGACCTCTCCGGTGCCACTCAGGGCGTACAGCCAGGCGCCGGTGTATCCAGTATCCCTCAGGCCGCCGATGTTGACATCCCCGACGAGATTGGCGCCCAACAGCGTCACTCCGGCACCGCCGGGGTCGCCGGGAAGGGGGATCGTGGAGTCCGCCGAGATGCTGTCGAAGGTAATGCCGGCGCTGCCGACATTGGCACCATACACAGCAAGCCCGTCGCTGCCGGCATTGATCTTGTTGCCCGCGCCGGTGACGGTAATAATGGTGGAGGTTGCGCCAGCCGGGCCTAAATCGCCAATTGCGACGAAGCCCGCCCCGGCCATTGTCGATATATCAAGGCCGCCATGGGTGAAGTCGATCGTGCTGTTGGTATTGAGTGCCGGGGCGCCTGAGCCGTAATTGCCAATGATGCCCAAGCTCACGCCGTCCGTCGCGCCCGAATTGATCTGCTTGGTCGCGCCCGAGAACGTGATCGCGGCTGCGTCGTTACCGGCAACGACGATGTTGCCGCCGGCGGCCGCATTGGTATCGGTCAGATTACCCGACAGCGTCACCGAGCCACCGGTCATGCTCTGGATCGACGCCGCAGCGCCCGTTCCGTTGCTGGCAATCGTGCCGCCATAGGAAGTCGTCGCGTTGCCGCCGCTGGCTGCGGTCCCCGAGCCGACATTGAACGACGTGCCCGAACCGGTGTTGGTCAGCGTACCGGTGCCGAAGCTTGCGGTGCCGGCCAGGTTCTGCAGGTCGATGCCGCTGCCGGAAGCGAAAGTCGCACTTGTCGAGGCGAAGTTGATACCGGCCGTGATGCCGTCGAGCGCCACCGCCTGCGCGTTGGTGGCGTTGATCGTGCCGGTCGTGACATTGACCGTGCCGCCGCCGCTGGCGCTGAACGCCGTCGCGCCCGATGTGGTGATGTCCAGATCGGCGAAGGTGACCGTAGAGCCAGCGTTGTTGGTAAGCGAGGCACCATTGCCGTTGACTGTGACCTTGTCGGTGAAGTTGATCGTGCCGCCGGTGCGGTTGGCGATCGAGATGCCGCCGCCGGTCAGCGTGCCCGCCGGTCCGCTGTTGGGCAAGGTGCCGCGCGTGACCGTGATGTTGCCGGCGCCGCCATCGACGTCGAGCAGCGTGCCGGCGACGTTGACGTTGTTGTCCGTGATCGACAAATTGGTGTCGAGGCCGGCGACCTTGAACGCCGTCTGGCCGGTGGCGACATTGCTGACCGTGACGCCCTGGATAACGATGCCGCCGACATTGCTGAAGCCGCCGGCATTCTGGTCGATGGTGAAGACCGAACCGCTGCCGCCGGTGAAGTCGAACGCGGTGTCGCGCACCTGGTTGCTGCCGAGCAGCTGCAACGTATCGCCGCCCGTGCTCTTGACCACGCCCTCATTGCCGGTGACGTTGCCGCCGGTGGCGCCGAGATTGCCCTGGACATTGATCGGCTGGATGGTGCCGGAGGTGATGATCGAACTGCCGTTGCCGAAGCCGGTGATCGACTGGCCCGAATCGAGCGTGAACGGCGTGGCGCTCAGATCGACCGTGCCGACAAAGGCGAAGGTCAGTGTGCCGGTCATGGCATCGGCCTGAGCGGCCGTGACCGTGGTCACCGCGGCGCTGAGCCCGTTGGTGCCGGCAGCGATCACGCCACCGTCCTGGGAAATCATGACGACCCCGCCGACCGCGCTGGCCAGATTGGCGCTGCCGGTGAAGGCGACATCATCGAAATCATAATTGCCGAGCGTCGGATCGAGCCCGATCGTGTTGACCGTGTAGCCGCCACTGGCCGCTGTGATCGAGGATTGCAGCACAGTCGCGTCGCCGTCGCCGAAGGTGAAGTTGGCGTTGGCCGACGTCGCCGTCGTGCCGCCCGACGACAGTTCGACGCCGACACCAGCATTGGAAATGCTGGAGCCCTGCAGAAAGGTGATGGTCTTGTTGCCCGTCGTCGATGACAGGTCGATGCCGCGCGAGGTGAGGTCGCCGGTGCCGGTGATCGTTGTCACGCCGAAATCGGCCGTGGTCGATGAACCGCTGAAGTCGATGCCGGTCTGGTTGGCGCCGGAGCCCATCGTCACATTGGTTGTTCCAAATGTGACATCGGCATTGGTCAGGGCGAAGTTGATGCCGGCTGGACCGACGGTCGAACCCATCGTCACGCTGGTGGTGCCGAAGGTGACGGCGCCGGCATTGTTGGTGATGTCGATGCCATTGCCCGTGGCACCCGACACGGTCACCGCCCCGAAGGTCGCCGATGCGGTGCTGGCGACATTGGCGACGGCCAGGCCGGTGGCAGTGGCGCCGGTGATCGACAG
>NZ_RZQY01000420.1:0-5233 GCF_003998575.1 Mesorhizobium sp. M7A.F.Ca.CA.001.10.2.1
AGATGTCGCCGGCCAGGTCGCGGCAGGCGACGAGCGCATCATCGGCCTGATGATCGAGAGCAATCTCGTCGCCGGCCGGCAGGACGTGGTGCCGGGCAAAGGCCGGCAATAGTGGCTCAAGCGGCTCCCTGCCGGTTGTCGATCATGGCGCGGCGTGCCGAGCGGCGCCACTCGACGGCGCCGGCAAGGCCGTGCAGCACCGTCTCGGTGGTCGCCCAGTCGATGCAGCCATCGGTGATGCTCTGGCCATAGAGCAGCGGCTTGCCCGGCACCACGTCCTGCCGGCCGGCGACGAGATTGCTCTCGATCATCAGGCCGATGATGCGCTCGTCGCCTGCCGCGACCTGGCCGGCGACATCTGCCGCGACCTTGGGCTGGTTCTCGGGCTTCTTGGCCGAGTTGGCGTGGCTGACATCGATCATCAGCCTGGGCGCAACGCCGATGCGGGCGAGTTCCACAGCGGCGGCTTCGACGCTCGCCACGTCATAGTTGGGCTGAACGCCGCCGCGCAGGATGACGTGGCAGTCCTCGTTGCCCGTGGTCGTGGCGATGCCGCTGCGGCCGCCCTTGGTCACCGCCATGAAATGATGCGGCTGGGCAGCCGATTTCACCGCCTCGGCGGCGATGCGCAGATTGCCGTCGGTGCCGTTCTTGAAGCCGACCGGGCAGGAAAGGCCCGAGGCGAGTTCGCGGTGGATCTGGCTCTCGGTCGTGCGCGCGCCGATCGCGCCCCAGGCGACCAGGTCGGCAATGTATTGCGGCGTGGTCATGTCGAGGAATTCGGTCGCCGCCGGCAGGCCGAGATTGTTGACGGCCGACAGCACGTTGCGCGCCATCCGCAGCCCCTTGTCGATGTTGAAGCTGCCGTCGAGGTCGGGATCGTTGATCAGGCCTTTCCAGCCGACCGTCGTGCGCGGTTTCTCGAAATAGACCCGCATCACGATCTCCAGCCGGTCCGACAGGCTCTCGCGCAGCGCCGCCAGACGGCTGGCATAGTCGACGGCCGCGACCGGATCGTGGATCGAACACGGGCCGACAATGACGAGCAGCCGGTCGTCGGTGCCGTTCAGGATGGCATGGGTTGCGTTGCGCGATGCGCTGACGGTGCGCGTCGCCGTCAAAGTGCGCGGGATCTCCCGCATCACCTCGTCCGGCGTACTCAGTTCTCGGATTTCCTTGACTCGGAGGTCGTCTGTGGTGGTCAACACGGCTTTCTGCTCCTGTCGAGAGCATGATGCCGAAAAGTGTGAAGCGGTTTTCGGACGACATCATGCTCCTCTTTGATTTAGAGGGAACCTGCCGGCTGAAACAAAAAAGCCGCCAGGTATGGCGGCTGTTCGGATCTTGTTGCTGCAATCTTCAGATCGAGCGCAATCCTCCCGCCGCCAGCGAGCTCCTAAAGTACCAATATGTGGCGGTCAGGTTGATCATGAGGTTCATATAGTCGATGCGGAGGCGCTTGTCACGTGCCGTAGATGAGTTGGCGAAATCGCTGGCGAGAGCGCTCCTCTCCCCGTCACTATACGGGGAGAGGATGCCGGCAGGCAGGTGAGGGGCGGCGCTTGCGTCAACGGATAGGACAGGGCCAAAAAGCCCCGACTTCAATCGACCCTCTAACTATCAAAGTCGGCGCTGCCCTCATTGCCCTGCCGGGCATTTCTCCCCGTATAGTGACGGGGAGAAACGGGCCGGCCGCGACGCTGACCCTATTCCGGAGACGACCCCGCAATGCTCTGGTCATAGTCGACCAGCGATCCGGTCATGACGCCGGACTGCGGGCTGACCATGTAGCTGATCAGCCGCGCCAACTGGTCCGGCTTCACCAATTGCCCCATCGGCTGCGCGGCTTCGGCCTTTGCCAGCCAGTCGTCCGGCGCATCGTGCCACTTCTTCTGCACGATGTCCTCGCCCTCCGTGTCCATCCAGCCGGGCAGCACCGCATTGCAGCGGATGCGGTTGTAGCGATAGGCATTGGCGACGTTCTTGGTCAGCGTCATCAGCGCGCCCTTGCTGGTTGAATAGGGCGTCAGGAACGACTGGCCGGTATGCGCCGACATCGACAGCACGTTGACGATCGAGCCGGGTGCCTTCTTTTCCAGGAGATGCGCCACCACGCCTTGCATCAGGAAGAACGGGCCGCGCACATTGGTATCGAAAATCGTATCGAACAGCTCTTCGGAGGTTTCGACCAGAGAACCGCGCGCCGAAGTGGCGGCGGCGTTGACCAGCGCGTTGACGGTGCCGAAATGCGAGATCGCGGTGGCGACCGCGCGCTTGCAGTCCGCCACTTTTGACACGTCGGCGCTGATGAAGATCGCGTCGACGCCCGCCTTCTTGAAATGGGCGACGGCCTTGTCGCCCTTCTCCTGCGATCGGCCGATGAGCGCCAGTGCCCGGCAACCTTCGTCGGCCAGCGCTTCGGCAACGGCAAAGCCGATGCCTTGCGCGCCGCCGGTGACGATGGCGCGCGTCTTCGAATTGCGATCGGCGGATGTGCTCATCGCTCTGCTCCCTGTACCCTAGTTTCCGGTTCTTACTTGTCGAGACGGACGGTCTTGCCGGTCGTTGCTGATTTCAGCGCCGCGTCGGCCAGCTTCAGCGCCACCAGCCCATCCGCACCGCTCGGCGACGCTTTCTTGCCCGAGGTCGCGGCCGTGATGAACGCGGCGATCTCAATAGCGTAGGCGTCGAGATAGCGGGTCATGAAGAAGTCGTGCAGCGGCGGGCGGGTATAGCCCTTCTCGTTGGCCAGTTCGATCGACACCGGGCGCTGGTTCTCGGCGGCAACCATGCCTTTCGAGCCATGCACCTCGATGCGCTGGTCGTAGCCATAGGTGGCGCGGCGCGAATTGGAGATGACCGCCTGCTTGCCGGAAGCGGTTTCCAGGATGACGCTGACGCTATCGAAATCGCCGGCGGCACCGATCTTCTTGTCGACCAGCACCGAGGCATGGGCGCTGACCGCCACGACCTCTTCGCCGAGCAGGAAGCGCGCCATGTCGAAATCATGGATGGTCATGTCGCGAAAAATGCCGCCCGAGCGCTTGATGTAGTCGATCGGCGGCGCGCCGGGATCGCGCGAGGTGATGGTGACCATCTCGACGGTGCCGATGGCGCCGTCGTCGATTGCCTTGCGCACGGCGGCGAAGTGCGGATCGAAGCGGCGGTTGAAGCCGACCATCAGCGTCGCCTTGGTCTTCTCGACCACGGCCAGGCACTTCTCGACGCGCTTGACGTTGAGGTCGATCGGCTTCTCGCAGAAGATCGCCTTGCCGGCCTTGGCGAAGCGCTCGATCAGATCGGCATGGGTGTCGGTCGGCGTGCAGATGACGACGGCGTCGATATCACCGGCTTTCTCGATATCCTCGATGCTGCGCACCTCGGCGCCATAGGCGCTCGCCAGCTCTTTGGCGGCCTTCTCGAACGCATCGGCGACGGCAACCAGTTTGGCCTGCGGATTGGAGCCGACGGCGCGGGCATGGACCTTGCCGATGCGGCCGGCACCGAGGAGAGCGAAGCGAACGGTCATGATATTTCCTCTGGGGGATGGGTTAGAGAGAGTTGTGTCCGCACCTTCCTTTTGGGGGAAGGTGGCAAGTCTATTTTTCGAGCGCGCCAGAAAACAGGATGACCATCCTGTTTAGGCCGCGAGTTCCGCCTCCCCGGTCTTGGCGCCGGTGATGTAGGAGACGATATCGTTTCCGTCGGTGTTCTCCTTGCGCAGATTGGCGACGATGCGGCCGCGCCGGAACACGACGATACGGTCGCAGAGATCGAACACCTGGCGCATATTGTGGCTGATCAGGATCAGCGGCTCGCCATTGTCCTTGAGCGTACGGACGATGTTTTCGACCTGCGCGGTCTCCTGCACGCCAAGGGCAGCCGTTGGCTCGTCCATGATGATCAGCTTGGAGGCGAAGGTCGCGGTGCGGGCGATCGCCACGCACTGGCGCTGGCCGCCTGACATGTGGCGGATGGTGTTGGACAGATTGGGGATCTTCACCGCCGTGCGGACGAGCGCCGCCTCGGTCGCCTTGCGCATGTATTTGCGGTCGAGGATCGAGAACGGGCCGAGGTTGAACAAAACCTTCTCGCGGCCGAGGAACAGGTTCGAAGGCACGTCGAGATCGTCGGCCAGCGCCAGGTTCTGGAACACGGTCTCGATGCCCGCCGTGCGAGCCTCGATCGGCCCGGCAAAATTCACTTCCTTGCCGTCGAACCAGATCTGGCCGCTGGTGCGCTGCTCGACACCGGTGATCTGGCGCACGAAGGTCGACTTGCCGGCGCCGTTGTCGCCCATGATGGCGACATGCTCGCCCTTGCGCAGTTCGAAATTCGCCCCTTCCAGCGCGTGCACGCCGCCATAGCGCTTGGTCAGGTTTTCAGTCTTCAGGACGATGTCTGACATGGTCATGCCCTCATTGCCCGCAGGCGTTGGCGCCACTGGTCGAGAACCACCGCACCGACGATGATCACACCCTTGACCATCTCCTGGTAGTAGGCGTCGAGGCGCAGGAAGGTGAAGCCGGAGATGATGACGCCGAAGATCAGCGAGCCGATCACCGTGCCGATGATCGAGCCGCGGCCGCCCGACAGGGAGACGCCGCCGATGACCGCCATGGCGATGGCGTCGAGTTCGTACATCACGCCCATGCCGGACTGCGCGGTCAGGTTCTTGGAGCTCAGCACCACGGCGGCGAGCGCGGCGAGAATGCCGGCGATGACGTAGACCAGGATCTTGTGGTTGGCGATCTTGATGCCGGACATGCGCGCGGCATCCTCGTTGGAGCCGATCGCGTAACAGTGCTTGCCGTACCTGGTGTAGGTCATGATCAGCTGGAACAGGATGGCCAGCGACAGGAAGATGACGACGGGCATCAGGCCTTTGCCGATGCCGGCGAAACTCTCGGTGGGAAACGAGATCGGCTGGCCCTTGGACCACCATTTGGCGATGCCGCGCGCGGTCACCATCATGCCGAGCGTGGCGATGAACGGCGGAATGCGCGTGTAGGCGATCAGCGCGCCATTGACGAGGCCGGCAAACAGGCCGCAGGCGATCGCCACCAGCAGCGGCACGATGACAGGCAGGTCCGTCCAGCCCTGCGCCAGGAACATCGCCTTGGGATTGGGGTTGCCGTTGACCGTCGCCACCTGAGCGAAGCTCATGGCGATCATGGCGGTCGCGCCGACGATCGAGCCTGAGGACAGGTCGATGCCGCCGGTGATGATGACC
>NZ_RZQY01000421.1:0-5232 GCF_003998575.1 Mesorhizobium sp. M7A.F.Ca.CA.001.10.2.1
CTCCTATGGCCGCGCACTGCAGGCCGCGCCACAGAAAGCCTGGAGCGGCAAGGCCTCGAACGTTGCCGCCGGCCAGGCCGCCTTCACCCATCGCGCCCACATGAACCATCTGGCAGCGCTCGGAAAATGGAAGGCGAGCCTGGAACAGGCCGCCTGATCACAGTCCTTTCTTCCTCCTTCGAACCCGGGCCGATGCGCCCGGGTTTTTTTGTTTGTGACTTGCCGGGCTTGGGGCGGAGCCTCTCCGTCCTTATTTCCTCTCGGGCGATGTCGGGTTGTGCTCATCCCGAACGTCCTTGGAATGACACTTCAGGGAGAGGTTCATGCATCGCAACAAGATCGTTTCGCGCGAAGACTGGTTCCAGGCGCACAAGGCGCATCTGGCGCGCGAGAAGGAACTGACGCGGCTCCGCGAGCGGATAGCGGCTGAGCGACGTGAATTGCCCTGGCTGAAGATCCGGAAGGACTATGTCTTCGAAACCGGGCAAGGGCCGAAGAGACTGGCCGACCTGTTTGCCGGCAACAGCCAGCTGATCGTCTATCACTTCATGTTCGGGCCGGGCTGCGTCAGTCATTGCGAGGGCTGCTCATTCCTTGCAGATCATATCGACGGCGCCAATCAGCATCTGCGGCATCACGACGTGTCGCTGGTCGTGGTTTCGCGCGCTCCACTGGCGGAACTTCTGCCTTACAAGCAGCGCATGGGCTGGAAGTTCGACTGGGTGTCGTCCTATGCCTCGGATTTCAACTTCGACATGCAGGTCTCCTTCACCGACAAGCAGATCGCCGCGGGCGACACCACCTACAATTTCGAGACCCGTCCACGAACATCGAAGGAGCTTCCCGGCACCAGCGTTTTCTACCGGGACGAGGCCGGCGACATCTTCCTCACCTTCATGTCGCGCGCCCGCGGCGGCGAGGCGCAGATCGGCGCCTACAACTATCTCGACATGACGCCGAAGGGCCGCAACGAGAACGGCCCCTATCACGGACTGATGGATTGGGTGCGGCTGCACGATGAATATCAGGGCAAGCAAGCGGGGCAGGCGAGTTGCTGCGATTGAAGAGCGTTCCCGTCGACCAAAACATGCGCTAAGGCTGCCGCTGATCGTTTAACGGTACTGCCATGCGCTTCCCGTCCCTACTCACCTGGCTCGCCTTCCCGGTCTATATCTGGCAAGGCCTCGGCGTGCGACGCCGCACCACGCGCATGCTGCCGGCGCAAGGGCCGGTCATGCACGAAATATCAGGCAAGGCGCCTGATATTTCGCTTCTGGTGCTGGGCGATTCGTCCGCCGCGTCGGTCGGCATAGGCAATTCGGAACATGGGCTTGCCGCGCAACTCGCCGTGCTGATTTCACAAAGCACAGGCCGCACCGTGCGCTGGCGGGCGGCCGGCTTTAATTCGGCAACGTCGGGCCAGATACGCGACCATGTCCTGCCCAATCTGTCGGCCGAACCGTGGACGCATATCGTGTTGGCCATCGGCACCAACGACACCAAGAATTTTCACTCCGTGCCGCGCTTCAAGAAGGAGTTCGGCGGCCTGCTCTACGGCCTGCGCGCCAAATGGCCGGAAGCACGCGTGGTGTGGTCGCCGGTGCTGGAGTTCACGCGGGCTCCGGCCATGCCGCCGCTGCTCGGAAAAATCCTTGAGATTCGCGCCACCGACATGAACCGGATGGGCGAACGCCTTTGCCTGGAGCGCGGCGCGGTGCCGGCGCCGCGCCTGCCGATCACCAATCCGGAAGCCGGCTTTGCCTCGGACGGCTTTCACGCCTCGGAAGCAGGCTACCGGGCCTGGGCCGAGCATCTGGTTGGCCCGGTGCTTGGCAATTGAGCACCGACGACAAGTGCCGTCCTACGTCAAATGCCCGAGCACGGCCGCCAGTGAAATCGCAGCCATGGCGAGCAGTGCCAGCTTCCAGAAATCGCCGCGTCGCTTGAGGCCTGGCCAGCCAAGCGGCTTGATCAGTTGAATGACCATGAAACCGACGATGACAAGGGCGAGGAATTTCGTCATGCCGCCTTTGACCAGCAACGCGCCCGGCTGTCAAAGCACGTCGTTCATTGCCTGAGAAAGAACGACGCCGCGATCCTGGGTCAGAACGCGGCGCCCGCCTGCGGCTGGCAAACGATCTACTTCAGCGGCTTGAGGCCAGCCTCGATCGAAGCGCGCTTCGGTTCGAGGAATGGCGGCAGAGCAAGACTTTCCCCCAGTGTTTCCAGCGGCTCGTCGGCGGTGAAGCCCGGCCCGTCGGTGGCGATCTCGAACAGGATGCCGTTCGGCTCGCGGAAATAGAGCGAGCGGAAGTAATAGCGCTCGACCTCGCCGCTCGACGGCAGGCGGAATTCGGCCAGCCGCGCCGTCCATTGATGCAGCGTCTCCTGGTCCGGCGCCCTGAAGGCGACATGGTGAACCGCACCGGCGCCTTGCCGTGCCGGCGCCAGTCCCGGCTGCACCAGGACATGCAGCTCCGCCGCCGGCCCGCCCTCGCCCATTTCGAAGACGTGAACCTGCCCCTCCGGCGACACATAGTCGCGCGCCTTGCGCATGTTCATCACCTTGGTCACCACCGCCTCGGTGTTGGTGATGTCGGGAACGCTGATGACGATCGGCCCGAGCCCGCGTATCTGGTGCTCGACCGGTACCGGGCTTTGCGCCCAGGGATGGCTGCCGCCCTTGCCGCCATCGCTGACCAGGCGCAGACGCTGGCCCTCGGGATCTTCGAAGTCCAATGACGCATAACCGCCGGTGTCGGCGATCTCTCCTGTTGCCAGGCCTTCGTCGGTCAAGTGTTGCTTCCACCAGGCAAGGCTCTCCCGACTGCCGACCCTGAGGCTGGTCCGCACGATGCTGTGCGTGCCGCGCCGCTCGCGGCCGACCGGCCAGTCGAAGAAGGTAAGGTCGGTGCCAGGCGTCGCTTCGCCGTCGGCATAGAAAAGGTGGTAGGCCGAGGTGTCGTCCTGGTTTACGGTCTTCTTGACCAGCCGCAGACCCAGCACCTTGGTGTAGAAATGAAGATTGCCGGGCGCGTTCGCGGTGATGGCGGTCAGATGGTGGATACCTGTCAGTTGCAAGCTCATCGTCGTCTCCCTGCTGTTGGGGAAGAATTTTCTCCCTCCATATCAGACCTGCGGTCACCCCGCTGAAGGCCTCGTATTCCGACAGTCCGTCGCCGGAAGCTGAACAGCGGCGCCGAAAACTACGCCGTCGCTATGAACAATCGGAAGCCGCAAACCTGCCTTGAGATACCGGTCGATGCGGCGAAAAACGATGCCTTGCCCTGCGGCGCGCGCACTGTCCGGAACTATTGTTCGCGCCCTGCCATCCTCCTGACAGACTGCTGTCAGGAGGGGTATGCGATAGTGCCTCTACACAGAGAGAGGAGACTAGCCATGAACGGTTATACCATTCTGCGCGGCATGCAGCACTATGTCGGCAAGATCCGCACGATGCGCAACGAGATCCGCACTCAGCGGTTCATGAACTCGCTGCCGGCGGACATTCGCAAGGATATCGGCTGGCCGGACATGTATGCGGATCGTGGCCCTCGCGGCAATTAAAGCCAATTTTTCGACCCGGCGATTGGATGTCGGCGCGTCAACGCCCAGATAACAGGTCCGGTGCGTGAGGATGGGAGCGAGCTTATGCCCGAACAGAAGACGATCGGCTTCCTTTTCATCGAAGGTTTTGCCGACTGGGAGTATGGGCTGCTGGCGGCCTCGGCGGTCGAATGGTTCGGCGCCCGTGCCATGTCGCTGACGCCTGATGGCAAGCAGGTGACTGGCATTAGTGGCTTTCGGCTGATCCCCGATCGCTCAACAGGCGCCAGCGAGAATGCCGATCTCGATGCCATTGCCATCATTGGTTCCGACCAGTGGACGAGCAAGGCACAGCCTGATGTAGGCAACCTGCTTGCCGCCATTGCATCGCGCGGCGGTGTGGTCGGCGGCATCTGCGCCGGCACGCTGGCGCTGGCCCGCGCCGGCCTGTTCGAGAAGGCCAAGCATACCAGCAATGGCCGCGAGTGGATCAAGGGTCATGAAACCGGTTATGCCGGTGCCGAGAACTACCAGGATGTGCCGCATGCCGTAGCCGACGGCAAAATTGTTTCCGCGCCGGGCTCGGCGCCGGGCACCTTCGCGCTCGCCTTTCTGAAGACGCTCTACCCCGAAAGAGGCAGCGATCTCGCGCGGATGCGGACACTGTTTGCCAAGGAGTATGCTGAAGGCTCCTGACAGTATGCTGTCAGGAGTGCCGTGCAATGGTGCCAGCTTCGGACACCACGCATTGGCGTCAAAGGACGATCGATGAAGAGTTGGAAAGACAGACTGAGCACACCTGGCATCAACGGCGTGAAGCCGACGCCGCGCACGATGGCCGATGTCATCGAAGGACAGCCTATGCTGGTGCCGACGGCGCGCCAGGTCGATGATTTCATCCGCTCGATTCCCGAAGGCATCGACATGGATGTGCGTGCGCTGCGTACAGCACTTGCCGTCGAGCATGGCGCCGAAGTGACATGCCCGGTCACCATAGGCTATCATCTGCGCACTGTTGCCGAAGCCGCCAACGAGGACCTTCAGCGCGGCATGGCGCTGAGTGACGTGGCACCGTTCTGGCGCGTGCTCGATGCGAAAACACCGACGACGAAGAAACTGTCCTTCGGCGCGGAGTTCGTCGCCGCGCAGCGCAAGCGCGAAGGGCTGAAACCATGAGGCACGCCGCCCAAAAGTGTTCTGCGGTTTTGGGATAACGGCATGCGCGAAAACACGATGCCGTGCCGTCCAAAAGTGGACATCAGTTTTGGGCGACATGCATAGAGACAACGCCGAGGGACCATACGATGCGCCGCGCCGACAGGCTCTTCCAAATCGTGCAGCATCTGCGCGGTGGCCGATTGGTCACCGCCCAGAAGCTCGGCACGTGGCTCGAGGTTTCCGAGCGAACCATCTATCGCGACATTGCCGATTTGCAGTCGACCGGAGTGCCGATCGACGGCGAAGCCGGCGTTGGCTACATGATGAGGGAGGGGTTCGACCTTCCGCCGCTGATGTTCACGCGTGACGAAATCGTCGCGCTGGTCGCCGGCGCCCGCATGGTGCGTGCCTTTGGCGGTGCCGCCATGGCGAGGGCCGCAGACGAGGCGCTGGTCAAGATCGGCGCCGTATTGCCCGATGCCGAGAAAGACCGCATCGCCCGCACCGAGATCCACACACCGATGTGGG